>JACQWN010000061.1 GCA_016209245.1 Bacteroidia bacterium | reverse complement strand
ATTTTTTAATGAGATTGCTTCAATATCCAATAAATATGGTCTATAATCACTGCTAATCCAAGTATAATATACCCAATAGAAATTATCAACAGAAATCAGCATAGCGCCAAAAAATGCGGAGTCTGTTGAATAGGAAGTAGTTTTATAACGAAGCACATTATTATAAGTGCTATCAGGCATGATAAGAGTACCATAAGCATCCGCAACCGAATGTCTGCCAATATAATGGTGCATTTTTGCTCCAACACTAAGGTAAATTTTTGATATAGTTGTATCATTAACTGTGTCAAGATATGTGTAAGGGAATGTCATTACAGTATCATAATTGCTATAAATAGTGGAATCCAAACCTGTTCCGGAAACTCCCACTGCTGTAATTTCAGTATTTGTTACAACCGAGTATGCATACATAGTTGATGTGCCTTTGATCTGTTTTTCGCAAAAATTTGCATTTGGATATATCGAATTATAAGGTGTAACGGATGGGTTCAAGCCAATTCTATCATAATAATTGATAGAATCAATTTGAGAAAAATCCCATGTAACATTTGGCCCGCTCCATGGTAAGTATATACTGTATAATCCGGTAGTATCTATTCCAATTACCTTGAAAGTATCTCCTATAGCCGGAATATTCAGAACAGTTAATAAAATTTTAGTCTTCATTTTGTTTAATTTTAATTTTTCCCTACTCATTTGGCTTTTCGGTGTCGCCCCGTTTTTTTGAGTTGGTTCTGGTCTCAACTTTTATTTTGCAATATTAATAAATTTTTTAACAGTCAAGAAGTGTTGCAAAAAAATTGGTGGTTCTCTTGTCTGTCCCATATGTCGTTGTCGTTTGTAAAACTTGCCCATAACGTCAGTCTGTGAAAAAACTATTCATTGCCTTATTTTGATAAAATCAATAGTAAGTAATCAGTGCAAATTTAAAAAAAAGATGAGATATTAACAATTCTATTGAAGAAATTAACAGGTGTTTTACGAAAATGCAAATATATCGTTGTTTATTAACAATTTTGATACAAGAACTGCTTGATTTTGTTAATATTTAAGGAGATAAAAATTTTGAAAATATTGAAAACAAACAGATTTTTGTTCACAGTTAATTTGTACCGGATTTAATTTTACATTATGGAATACATACAACCGGAAAACAGACAACAGGTAGAAATGATGAGCATGGACATGTTCATTGCACCTGATAATGAAGTACGCGTCATAGATGGCTTCGTACAAGCTCTCGATATGGAGAAGCTGGGCTTTAAAACATTACTTGCAGACGAGGGATGTCCTCCCTTTCATCCGAAAACATTCCTAAAATTGTATTTATACGGTTATATGAACAGGACTCGTTCCTCCCGATGGTTAGAACTGGAATGTGTCTGAAACATCGAAGTAAAATGGCTGCTTGGCAACCTGGTTCCAAACTATCACAGCATAGCAGACTTTCGCAAAGAATATGGAAAGCAGTTTAAATCAGTATTCAAACTTTTTGTTCTATTTCTGAGAGATAATAAACTACTTGGCAAAAAAACCGTAGGCATAGACTGTTCAAAATACAAGGCAGTAAACTCAAAGAAGAATAATTACAACCAAAAAAAAATAGACCGTCATCTTGGATATATAGAACATAAAGCGGAAGAATATCTGTCAGAATTAGACCGGATGGATATGGAAAAAAATAATCAAAATAAAAAGGAGCAATTAATCCGCAGACAAGATATCCAAAAAAAATTACAGCAACTTAAAGAAAGAAAAATAAGTTATGAAGCCATACAGAAGGCAATAGAGAAAAGCGATGACGGGCAGGTTAGCACAACTGATCCGGAGAGCAGGGCGCTTATTATTAATAAAAATATAGTAGAAGTCAGCATTTATATTAACAACATTCCCATTTTCCACCCGAAAACCTTATACGAGCAAGATACTCCGGATTATTTACATCAGATGTCAGAATCCGCATATCGGCAAGCGCTGCCAGTTCCGAATTTTTTAAAAAATCCTGTTGAGTGGTCATGAATATGAATAATCCGGGTTTAATAAATTTTCTTAAACCCCCTGATTCACATATTACAGGAGTGTGTGCATCATATATCTCACCGATGTTTTCTATCGCTTCTAAAATATTATTGTTTTTAACTTGGATATAATATACTTTTTTGGCGCCCGCTTTGAGCATCCGTGAAGTATCCTTTCCTGTATCAGTGTATGTTTCAAGCGTTATGATGCAATTTTCACATTCATGTAAAACATTGTCAGATTGAGTAGTTTTGTGCAAGCGTGAAGAAATTTTTAAAGCTACAATATCAAAATGTTTTGAAAATTTTTCAATTACCCTGCATGCAAATGCAGTTTTTCCCGTATTTTGACCCGAACCGGCTATAAGTAATAAATTAGGAATATACATATCAATAAATATCAGCGCAGCGAATATCAAAATATCAGCGCAGCGAATATCAATAAATATCAGCGCAGTGAATAGCAATAAATATCAGCGCAGCGAATAGCAATAAATATCAGCGCAGCGAATATCAATAAATATCATTCAAACGTTTCATAATCATTAATATCTCTATTTACTAAAGCGCCAGAGCCAACGATGACATGCTTTCCTATTTTATGATTCGGCATTACTATCGCCTGAGCGCTGATATAAGAATAATCCCCTATAGTTGCAGGTCCTATTATAGTAACCGAAGGAGCTATATTTACATAATTCCCGATATTACTGCTGTGACCGATTGTAGAATTAATATGAACAGCACAACATTTTCCAAACCTGACATTATGAGAAATGCCTACACCAGGTTGAATTATTATTCCTTCCGGCTTTTCGTTAAACGGGAAAATAGAAGTTTTTTTTGAGATTGCAGAAATCAGCTTTCCGCCTATTGCTTCAAGCTTACCGGTCAGCTTCTCCCTGATTCTTGGATGCCCCACAGCGGTAATAAAAGTATTATCTATAGTTCGGAAATGTTCACTAACATCGTCAAACGATTTAAATACTTTAAATTTACCATATAAATGTTCGGGAGCATTTTGATTCTCATCAAAAAAATAAATTTCCCCGTCATAGCCTTCGTCTATTAACATTCCTAATACTTCTTTTCCTAATCCGCCGGTACCTGCTATTAGCATAATAACTTAACTTATTTTATAAAATTTTTATTATTATTCAGATTGTTGGACAGTTTCAACAGTTCCATATTGCTAATATGTTCTTTTAAGCCAATCATTTCAACATTTTTCTTTTTTCTAATCGTTCTCTGGCTTCTATCAAAGCAGAATGTAATCTTTTTTCCAATTCTTTTTTAGGTGGTAATTCTGTCCAATATTCCGCGACCATAATTCCATCTTTGTGCATCTCCAACAACTCTATTTGCTCCCTACTGCTCTCTGCACACAATATCAAACCAACAGGTGATTGTTCACCTTCTTGTTTTTCATATCGGTCGAGCCATTTAAGGTATAACTCCATTTGTCCTTTGTATTTTGCCTGAAATTTATCAAGTTTTAATTCTACTGCAACCAATCTTTTCAGTTTTCTATGATAAAACAACAGGTCTAAATAATAATCATCGCCATCAATAATCATCCGTTTTTGGCGTTCTACAAAAGCAAAACCTTTACCTAATTCTAATATGAAATTTTCTAATTCTCTCAATATAGCAGATTCTAAATCCTTTTCAAGATAATTATCTTTTAAACCAAGAAAATCCAAAAAATAAGGGTCTTTAAATACATCTTTGGTATCCGAATTTTCATTCTGTATTTGAATATTTGCTATTGACGCTCTTTCATAGGTCTTTACATCTATTTGCTTACGAAGTTCCCTTACTCCCCACAGTTCGGTAAACACTTTTTGGGCATAAAATATTTTAGCCCCATGGTTTTTGAGAGGAATAAGTACCAAAAAATGTGACCAACTTAAATGTCGTGACAGTGTAGCGACAATTTCCGTATCGGTAAATTGTTCGGCAAACTGGAGCATTCTCCGTAAATTTTTTTCCTCAAAATTACGACCATATTTTTCGGTCAATTGTCGTGACAGTGTAACGACAATCTGCTTACCATAATCGGCTCGTTTGTTTTGTAGAATGTTTTCGTTTATTCTCTTGCCTATATGCCAAAAGAGCAAAGTAAGGGTACTATTGGCTTGTGAAACCAATTGCTTTTGATTTTGTTCAATTAGTTGGGATATTTCATTAAACAACTGCTCATCTGAAAGCACCATATTGCTGTTTTTTAATTTTTCCATTCTATCTATGAATAGTGAAAAATTCTTTAATTACTTCACAAATATATAGGATATCTTTATCTTCAAGGTTCGTATATAACGGCAAAGATAATACTTTGTTCTTTATTTCATTTGCATTTATTATTTTTTCCGAGCGATGTACAACATTATTGAACAGTGAATATTCAAATAAAAGTTTCGGATAATGTAAGAATAGCCGCTTGTGATGAAGCTATCTGGCTGTTATATCCGGGCATTTCAAAATCGCCTGTAGCCGGGTTCTTGCCATGAAAACGCAATTTTTTTGCTTTATTATAAATTTGCTCATCATCTGTTGCCAGGGCGCCTGCTGTGCCGAACGCCCCGATTATTTTTGTCGGGTCAAAGCTGAAACAGCTTGCGATACCAATATTGCCTGCCGGGTGGTCATAATTCCGGCATCCAAACGCTTGTGCAACATCTTCGATAATAATTAAATTATATTTTGCTGCAAGAGCTTCAAGATGGGCAAGTGGTAATGATTGTCCAAACTGGTGTACTGCCAGAATCGCCTTTGTTTTATTCGTAATTTTTCTTTCCAGATCGTTCAAATCCATCATAAAGCTTTCCTTATCAATATCAACAAATACAGGAATAGCGCCAACCCGCAATATGGGAGAAACCGATGCAATATAAGAAAAACAGGTCACAAGCACCTCGTCGCCTCTTTCAATGCCTGCAAGCTGTAATGCAAAATACAAAGCATCGGTGCAACTTCCTACAGCGACGGCATATTTCCTTCCGCTTATTTTGCACAG
>JACQWN010000636.1 GCA_016209245.1 Bacteroidia bacterium | reverse complement strand
TACTCTTCGGATCCATGTACAGATTATACATTGCTACCTGGTAGCTTTTAAGGCACTCATTTTCATCCAATCTTGGGCTGCTGAAATATTCCCATCTCATAAACCGTTTTTGTTCGGCGGAATCCGAGTTATAGTAAATTTCATAATTATTTGCCGTTATTGCAGCCATTTTTTGACTGAAAGACTGATTTGTCTTCAGAACGTCGAAAATTTTTTGTGGTGCAACGACGTTGTAAGTCATTGTTAGCCAAATTAATGATAAAACTTTTGTTTTCATATTTCTTATTATTTTATGGTTAGAACACTTTATTTTGTCTTTATCAATTTTATTAATGAAACATTATTCTTTTCGTCAATAATTCTCACACAATAGAATCCTGCTATTTGATTTTTAAGATTTATTTGTACATCCCATGTGTTATATATGTTTTTAAATATTAATTTACCGTCAATGCTTATAATGCACAATTTTTTAATTTTATTATTAAAAGATTTGATGTTAAAAAGTCCATTGCCCATATCATATAAAATAATATTTTTTTTCTTCAATGAATATTTTTTTTCTTCAATATTACTAATATCAATATCGCAGGTTTCATATTCGATTGATTCCTGTGATTGATAAACCAGGATATCGTTCCTAAAAAAACAACTTAAAAGATATCCAAATTCACCACCATAAGGACCTTCTATTGGAGATTGTCCCGGATGTAATGGATGTCCCAGCGTACCCACACCTTCAATCCAAACCGGGTATTCCCAAAATTGAGCAGATGGTTTACTAAAGTAAAATATTTTTCTCTGACCTTCATAAGTATTTATAAGTCTAATTGAATCTACATAATAATAACCTAACGTATCGAAATTTCCAGGATAATCATAATAATAATCAAACAATAAAATACTGTCATTTTCAATTAAAGAGAAGTCATAAAATACATATTCACTGGAAAAATTTATATATGCAGGCGGGCGACAATAGACTTTTTTCTCAAGTGTATCTTCTCTTAAATAAGCAAATTCGTTCGTACCACTTGCCCAACCAATTATTTTATAAGTCAGGGAATCAATGGTTGTATCTCCTTTTGTCACAAAGGTTTCAGTAATTATACTCTCGAAATAATAACGAACTTTCCAGACATTTGTATCGCCGAGCATTGGGTGATATTCTTGGGAAAAGGAAAATGCCGGGATAATAAAAGCAATGAATAAAAATATAATGTTTTTCATACGCGTATTTTTTAATAGTTCTTAACAAAAGTATATAACTTTTCAAAAAAAAACAATAATTATCAAAATATTTTTTTATTTTTAGAGCAGATTTTTTTTATTTTTAACTGTCAATTACCATAAGATCGAAAATCATTCGTTTACGCCAATTCCGAAATAATTGTCGGTGATATTTACCCATTGCACATCGGCCGGGTTTGAAGCAAGCGCATTTGTGGTTTTAAAAATTCCTCCATACCTGCCGCCTACGTAAACGATATTAGGGTCTGTAGGATGTACCAGTACCGATTGTGCGACACCGATGTTATTCTTATATGCTTCTGCCGGAGAAGTCCCTTCGTATTGATACATAAGATTTTCATACGGACCAAATTGCTGGAAAACAGGGAATATCGTATTCGGATTATCGAGACTTTTCGATTTATTTTTAAGATAATTCATTACCAGCATTGGATAAGCGGTATGATTTCCCTGCGTATCAATACGTCTGAACCAGAAGGAAAACCAACGCGTATAACGCTTCTGTTCGGGTAATGATGAATTGTTGAACACTTGCCGGTTGTTCTGTTCAATTAAACCTGCCTTCTGGTAGAAATTCAGATCTGTACGATTGAGAATGTCCGTGATGGTCTGCGAATGTGCAACGAACAGCATGAATAATGCCGTTAACGTTATAAGAATGTACTTTTTCATGTTCTTAAGTTTAAAGGTTAGTAATAATAAATTTCCCATTATATATGGTTCCATTACAGGAAATAATAGTATAAAAATAAATGCCTTGTAATAGTCCATATTTTCCGATAAGTATTTTATTCGAAATATCTGAATCATCAATAATAACCCTGCCTGCTACATCGTAAACAATCAGGTTATCTACCATAAAATCATTTCCTGGCAGTATTATCATTGATTCCTGAGTTACAGGATTAGGAAAAATAACTACTTGTTTATTATTTTGAATTGCATTCACGGAAACAGAGCATCTATCTTCAACCACGACTATAATAAAATCAAGCATTACTCCTTCCTTTTGAGTATCAATACTATCGCTAATAAAAGTTACCCGAATAGCCGCCGAATCAATTAAATCAGCATTTTCATTATCCCAGAACCATTCACATCCGAAAGAACCCCAATCCCAAACACTATCAACAATTCTTGAAAAGCCAGACTCCCCATTAAATAATGTATCTGTTTCGGGATAAATTCCGTGAAAGAAAATTACATCGGCGACATCGTCGTAAAGTATGTTTGTCCATTCATTGCTGCCATTATAAGATATTTCGATATAAAAACCGTCCCGTAGCGTGTCTGTATCTATTTTATAACTGAATCCAAACGTCATGTAGCTCCAGCAAAGCCAATCATAACCATATGGCTTTCTGAAACGTAATTCAAAGGAAGATATATTATTAGGCGGGTATGGGTTTATTGTGTCGGTAATTAATACATTAGGCGGAGTTAGCGTTGTATCCAGTATATTCTTTAACGGAGGTCCTATCTGCCAGATATTGCCGGGTGTATCTAAAATATTGAACTGGAAGT
>JACQWN010000164.1 GCA_016209245.1 Bacteroidia bacterium | reverse complement strand
TCTATCTGCATATCTAAGGTACCATTCACAACTTGTTTATCAATTAGTTCTTCATCTATTTCATTTCCATTAAAATGGGCAAAAGAAATACATGCGTTATAAAGGTATCGTTGTGGGTTGATACCAAAAATAAGTAAACCGCCTACAGTAAAATTTTGAGTTTCAGTTAAAATATCCGTGTTTTGTAAAAGTTTAATTTTTTCATCTTCGCTTTCTTTCGAAAAATCTATTTCGTACATTGAGAAATATTCGTCAATTTTTGTAAGGTTCAAGTCGCTAATTGATGTTTTATCTACCCCTACGGAATCGAAATGAAATATACCGCTTTGCTGAAAAAGCCGCATCAGTTCGGGTTGAGAGGCGACTCTGTTGGTAGAACCTACTCTGATTAAATGCTGAAATTTATTTGTTTGATAAGGTTTATGAAGTCCTTTGGGAACCTCAATTACGCCAATATTTTTGTCATCAATATCAACTTTATAATAAAGAACATTAACAGGGGGAATAACATTTTGCCGTGCTATATTCATCACCCATTCCTCTTTATCGTTTTCAATTCCTGTAATTAAACCGTTGTCTTCAACACCAAGCAGAATTATTCCTCCTGTATGATTTGAAAAAGCTACAATTTCTTTACTTAAAGAATCGGCAGTAACTTTTGATGATTTGAATTCAACAGCGCTGTTTTCCCCTACGGCTATTAATTCAAATATTTGGCTTTTTGTAAACATGACCAGTATATTAATTCACTTTACAAATTTAGAATATTTTTTTCACTTTTGTAATTTTTTAACAGTTCAGCTAATATAATAATTTCCCCCATTCCTTCTTTTCCCTGTTTTTCCAAATATTGCTGTGATAGGCAAAGCTGGCAATAAGCGGAAGAACGCTTGTAGCTTCGGCATATACCATCTGTTCAAATATTGTATCAACTTTGCCCCACGAGCCGGCTTCCTGCAAAGTGGAAGAAGAGCAGGCGCCATCGCGGACATCGGCGACAGTAATCTGAACTGCGTATTTATGCATCGGGGCTTCATATCCTAAAACTTCTGCACAAACAACCGTATCCTGAGCAAAATTTTTCGACACACCGCCGCCTATCATAAACAATCCGGTGGTTTTGGCTTCAATTTTTATTTTTGTCAGCTCCAGAAAATCTTTAACAGAATCAATTGATACATGTTTTTCGTGGTTTTCCCATTGGTGCTTCACAAGACCAAAACCTGCGCTGCTGTCGGAAAATGCAGGACAAAAAACCGGAACATTGTTTTCATAAGCCGTCTGTACAAGTGAATTCTTTTTTACTGAATTTTCTGTAAGATATCTGCCTAGCTCCCAAATAAATTCTCTTGATGAATATGGTCTGACTTCAAGATTTCCGGCAATCTGATAAATTGTCTGATCGCAAACCTGTAATTGTTCTTCATCAATAAAGGTATCATAAATACGGTCAATGTATAATTCGCGCAATTGTTTGTCGGAAATATCTTTTGTACCTCTGTAATGCTTGAATCCGATAGCTTCAAAAAAATCCATATCTATAATGGATGCGCCTGTAGCGACAACAACGTCAATCATATTAAAACGGAGCATATCGGCATATATCTGCATACAACCGCCGGCACTAGTGCTTCCGGCAAGCGTCAGAATAATTGTACACTCTTTATCACCAAGCATCTTTATAAAAATATCTGTCGCATTTGCAGTTTCCCGCGAAGTGAACGACATCTTGCGCATTGAATTAATGATGGAAGTCGAGTCGAATTTTGTGATGTCAATGTGTTCGATTGGCTCTTTTAGTAAGTCAGATTTTTTCATAATTTTAATTTTATTATTTTGGATTTGAGATAAGGTAGAATGTAGGGGCGTTGCATGCAACGTCCTACATTCTACCTTATCTCAAATTTATAACTTAATAACTGATATATCAGCTTTGCAGCTAAAAAGTCCGGCGCTTTATTATAAGGATTCGGACATAGTTCAACAACGTCAAACCCAACAATATTTTTATTTACAGATACTTTTTTTAAAAAATGTAATACTGTATAATAATCTAACCCGCCCGGCTCGGGTGTGCCGGTTGATGGCATTATTGAAATATCAAATACGTCAAGATCTATAGTGATATAAACATTATTTGACAAATGGCTTATCGCTTTTTCATGCCATTCTTCAGTTTTATAAATATCATGCGCAAAAAATGTACGTTCAGGATTAATATGTTCAATTTCTTCACCGCATAAGCTCCTGATGCCGACCTGAACGATTGGACATATTTCTTTCGCTCTTGCCATAGCACAAGCATGGTTATACTTCGAATTTTCGTACTCCTGTCTCATATCAGAATGAGCATCCAATTGAAGAATGGTCAGGTCTGAATATTTTTTTGCATGAGCGTATATCGCTCCGATACTGCATGAATGATTTCCTCCAATGGTGACTACAAATTTTCCCAATTGCAAAAAGGAAGCGATTTTTTGTTCAACAATGGCAACAAGCTCCTGTGGCGTTATATTTTCTGAAACAGGATCAGATGTGTGTATTCCATGCAGATATACTTGCGAATGTGTTTCTATATCATAAAGCTCCATATTTGCAGAGGCGTGGAGAATCGCTTCAGGACCTTTTTCCGCTCCTTTTATCCATGTACTGGTTTTATCAAAAGGTACCGGTAAAATAATAATACCTGCTTTGTCAATGTCTGTAAATTCTTGTGAAATTCCGCCAAAGTTCAAATCATTCATGATTTGTTATTAATGCTTGTTTGGTGAGCTAAACCGGTTTAAAACAGGGTATATATAGCTAATAAAGCATAAAGCGACAATAGCCGTACCATATTTTTTCTTTGGAACAAAAGTTTCTTTTATGACTTCTATATCCTCGAGCACATAATCTTGTTCAAATCCGTTATAATATAATTCGTTCAGACTGGCATATAACTTATTTTCCAATTCCTCGCTTGTATAGTTTCCGTTATGTTCGCAAACCAGCCCGCCGAAGCGTTCTCCTGTTTTACGGTTATAAAGCCGTCCTGATATGATTCCGGCGGTTACCATTTCTCCTTCATGGCCATGTGCAACGGCCATAATTGTTTCCATCACTGAACCATATTCGAATTGTTGTGGCTTTTCTACTTTTTGTGCTATTGCCGGCAGGATAGAGGAATAAGTCATTATATTTGCCCGTTCAATTCCGGCATTTTTTAAAGCCAAATGGTAGGAACCTGCATGGACGGCAATATCACTTTCTCCGATTCCATTAGTAATAAAGTAATCTTTCGGAATTCGATTACCAATAACCAAACCCTTTAGGGGGTTATTTACCTCACGGTGCTGCCCGCAAAGCAAATTACTAACTATTGTACTTCCCATCTCAACTCATAAAAATTATTTTAAATATTATATTGATTATATGATATTATATTTATTAAAAAGGTTGCAAATATGTGAATAAATTTTCAGCCAACAATAAATTGATATTTTTTTTTTTTAACAAAATATCTGATTTTTTCAACTTTTTTCATGAGGAGAGATAATATCGCCGGTAACCGGAATGTAGAGACGTCCAATTTGGGCGTCTCTACATTCCGGTTAGTTAAATTCTCCACCGGATACCTATGATACAAATATCATCAATTTGTTCAAAAATTTTTCCGGTAACAGGATCTATATACGATTTCCATGCTTCGATAGTGTCATGATAGATTGACTTTTGTTCAATCATGGGTGGATCCTGGTTGTCAAGAAGCAGTAGCTTGAAGGTTTTGTATTTGAATTTTTTCCCTTTTGGGCCGCCAAACTGGTCAGCAAAGCCATCTGTAAACATATAAAGCGAATCGCCGTCTTCAAGCTGAATTATGTTATTTGTAAAATTATTCATTTTTAGATATATTGCTATTGGCATAGAATCGGGGTTCACTTCAAAAAGATTATATTTTTCAGTCGAAAGATCGGGTTTGTATTCTATATTATTTTTATTTGTATGTACGGCAAGAATATCATTGTCGGTCTTTTTCTTTCTTATCAGATATAGCGAATTATTAGCTCCCGCCCATTGAACCTTATTTGTGTTAATGTCAATAGCGCTAAAGCTCATATCCATTCCGTCTTTTTGCTCGCCTTCACGCCCGGTTTGCTGTAACGATTTAATGATATGAATTCTCATATTATCGAGAACCTGTCCGGCTTCGGTAATGTCTTTATCTTTTACAACTTCGTTCAGGAAAGCAATGCCAAGCATGCTCATAAAAGCACCAGGAACCCCATGACCTGTACAGTCAACCGCTGTTGCAAGGATATACTGATGTATCTTGCCAATCCAGTAAAAATCGCCACTTACAATATCTTTCGGTTTAAACAAAATAAAATATTCAGATAATATCTCCTGGGCAAATGTATCATGTGGCAATATCGCTTTCTGAATCCGTTCGGCATAATGAATGCTGTCGGTCATCTCCCGGTTTATCTCGGCTATATGGTCTCTTTGAATGGTTATCTCTTCCTTCTGTTGCTCCAATACAACATTTTTGCTTTCAATTTCCTGCTTCTGCTGCTCAAGCGTAACATTTTTCTTCTCGATTTCATCTTTCTGCCTTACAACTTCGGCAGTGCGTTCTTTTACTATTTTTTCAAGCCGTATCTTTTCAAGCTCGAGCCGGCGTGTATAAATTTTTACTATGGCGACTATCAACACAATTGAAAGTATTACATAAGCGATATATGCCCATACTGTACGATACCACGGAGACAGTATGGTAAATGCATAACTTGCCGTTTCACTCACTATGCCATAAATATTTTTAGCTCTGACTTTAAAAACATAATCTCCTTCATTCAGGTTTGTAAAATCCTTATAATGCTCTTTGTTCCATTTCGACCAGTTTTCCTCGTATCCTTCGAGAAGGTAGCTGAAAACAATCGCTTCTTCATTTTCAAAATACGGGCATGAAAAATGTATTGTAATATTGTTATTTCTGAACGATAATTCCGGTTTTAGCTCATCGGGCTGCAATAAGCTGATTAAATTTTGTCCGCTGCTGTCTTTATTAAAGTTTGTCCCGAAAAAGAGCACTGAATCGGAACCAATAACAACTTTTCTGATTAAGGTATAGAACTTTTGTATGTAATTTTTCTGAATTTTAGTGTTATAGCTATATATTCCCTTTGAACCGCCAAACCATGTAATCCCATTTGTATCATTATATATCGCTTCAATTTTCAGGTTAGGCAGCAATGTAAAAGAAATGCTGTCGCTGCTCAAATTTCCGTTTTCATCTGTATTAATGCTTTCTACCCATAATTTTCTCGGTGCAACATCCTCTTTTGTTGTATCGGGATTATCGGAAAGACTTAACCAATATTTTCCGGTATAATCCTGAGATATCCGGAACACGCCTTTTGAGCCGTCATAAAAATTTTTTCCCCATGAAGTTTCAGGATAAAATTTTTCACTTTCATAATTAAATCTTAATATTCCTTTTGTAGTAGCAAAAATTAGCTCATTATTGAACCAATAAATAAAATTGGTGTAATCGTCCGGAAGTCCATCTTTTTTAGTATAGTAATGAAATATTGTATCTTTTCCTTTAAAATCAATTTTAATAATTCCTTGCAGATTAGTTGCCAGCCAAAGATTGTTATATTTATCTTCGACTATGCTTCTGACATCATTATTATTCAGCCGGTGATGCGGAATGACAAATTCTTCTTTCCACGAGCCATTTTTATAGCTTAATGCGGTCAATTCTTCTGCACCGATATAAAGTAATGATGAATCTCTTTTAGAAGGTGAAATTTTATATATATTATAATATACAAATCCGGTAGGCCTTGATTTTATTTTATTAATAACGGGTTCAAGCGGAATTGCATTATTATTATTTGTTATTTCGAAAAGTCCTTTTTGGGTTCCTACAAGCAGCTTTCTATCCTTAATGCCGGGGAATTTTACACTGCATAAAGTCCATGGTGAAAATACTTTTTCAACAGGTGAAAAAAACGGAATTATGTTATCTTTATAATCAAGGTAAAAGAGCCCTGAAGTAGTTGCGGCATACAATATACCGTTATGAATTGTAATATCAAGCACAGCGCCCTTGAGCCCGAACCTATCATCAAATACCCGGAAAGTTTATAATCAAGATAGGTCACAATCTCGTCCTGTAACCCGTATATTTTTTTAAAATGGTCAATAGGCCGCCCTTTTTCATCAATAACAATACAGCCATTGTATAGTGTCGCTAATCCATAGCTATGCCCCGGCATCGGAATAATATGGTATAGCACATATTCATTTTCTGTAAGAAGCTTCAATGACTCTTCGGTAAGTACGTCTTTATTAGTGCCTATCCCTGTATTCAGGTTGAAAAGATATAAGCTTTCGTCTGTCATAATAAGAAGAAAATCCTTGGAATAGGGTAATATTCCAAATATATTCTTATGTATAAACAAATCGCCTCCTTTAACATGAATCAGGGAATCGCCATCAATAACCATCAGCCCTTCAACATATGAACCTACGTAGAAACGGTTATTGACAAAAAATGTATAAAAGCAATATTTTGCCGATAATGGAATACATTTTTGAAACTTCTTATCTTTATAAACAAAAATTCCTGTGTTTGTTGGAAAATATGTATAATTGCCCTTAATATAAATTTTATAAATATTCTGGTATTTTCTATAAGATGAATCGAGCTGATCGAAAAGAGAATAAAAATTGAGCTTCCCTTTTTCATCAGGAACAAGATATCCAAAATCGCCGGCTGCTCCAATGTATATCGTTCCTGAATTATCAACTGCTAAAGCTCTGACAGAAGCATTCTTGGGTATTTTAATATTTCGCCAGTTAACACCATCATACTCCAGCACCTGTTCATCGTTGCCAAAAAACATAACACCCCGTTTATCCCTGATTACAGCCCAATTCGATTCAGGCGCCTTATATTCTTCGGGAGTATAATTACGAAGAAACGGAACGCCATATTTATTTATCTGGCAAAATGAGGTTTGTACAATTAAAATTATTAATATGCTGATTATTAATAGATTTACATACATAATTCTATTAACAATCAAATTTCGCTGACCTGACAATTTTAAAATTTTCCTGAAGCTCATTTACACGAAGTATAAACGAGCAAAAATAATAGAATAATTAATAATTTAAAATTGTTATTGAGAAAAATAAAAAGGGACGAAGTAAAATCTAATATCTGACCTAAATAATTCATCTCAATAAGCCAGTAACTATTTATATTTAGGTTAATTATTATCTCAGCTCCACGAGCCAGTAGCTGTTCACCTCGTTGTTTATGTCAATTTTCAGCAGATATGTGCCGGCAGGATAGCCCAATTGTTTGGCGCTGAAGTCGTAGCGGTAACTTCCTGTATCCTGCTGACCTTGGAAAATAGTAAGTATTTTTTGCCCTCTCAGTGTAAAGACTTCGAGGGTTATTGACGATACATCCGTTAAACTGTAATTTATTGTGGTAGCATTGGTATATGGATTCGGGTAAATGTTGAATTTTACCTTTTCCTGTTCGATGGTAAGGATGTCGTATTCGTCTTCGGGAATGAAAGACGCAACATTTTCCTCGTCGGCTGGTTCCACGGCAATAGCCGGTTTAGCTGTTTTCAGCGTAATCGTTTCTGCCTGTTCGAGCGAAAGAAGCCATACTGCACCGGCATCTGTAACTCCGTCATCGTTTTTTGCTGCACCGACAGCTATATTGAATGTACCATCACCGGCAAAATCACCCATCACGGTAACCGAGCTGCCGAAGCGGTCGTAGTTATCAAGCTGACCTGTAAAACAACCTTCTGTTTGGCTGATTTTTTGATAGCCATTCACAGTACCATCCGAGTTTAAATATAAAACCCATACGGCGCCTCTATCTATACCGCCATCGTCACAATATATTGACCCTACCAGTATATCGGTAACGCCATCGCCGT
>JACQWN010000655.1 GCA_016209245.1 Bacteroidia bacterium | reverse complement strand
TTTCTTTATCCCAGTAACTTTCAGCTCTATACAAGTAAATGTTACCCTTGATTGGTTGCTTAACAATGTATGCCATAGTACTATAAGTTAATAACTATATTTTGGACACAAAAATACTTAATTTCAAGTAATTAAAAAAAATTTTTTTACATAGTTATTAACAATTAGGTGTTAATTTAGGTTATATACTGAACACCCGCCATCTTGAAAGCACGCTGCAAGCCGTAAACGCCTTCGCTGCCTTTGATATCTCCAAGGCCGGTTTCACAAGCAGAAAGAACAACGAGTTTCGCTTTTTTCATATCAAGGTTTGAAACTTCCTGTGCAGTGAGTATGCCGTCATCCGTAGCGCTGATGTAACGCTGGTTCCAAACATTGTTGGCATAGGCAAGGGCAAGCCCGGAACGCATCAACGGTTTTTTGTTCATATAGAAATTCCAGAATCCATAACCGCCCGAAGCGCTGCGTGAAGCAATCAGCTCTTCTACTTCTTCTCGCTTTACAGAATCTTTTATTGCTTTCAGTTTTTTTTCAGGATCGGGATAAAAAAACCATGGGTGGCTATATGAAATATATCGCAGTTTTCTGAAGCAGCTTTAATGTTCTCCTCATTGGCAGCAGTACCGGATAAATAGTTTACTTTCATTTTGTTCTCTGAAAACAACTTTGCAAGTTTTTCAGTTTCAAATTTTGTACCTTCAAGCTCTGCCCACACTTTAACTTTGGTTGTATCGGTGGAATATGGTATCCCTCCTGCAATGGCAAGCTGCATTCCTTTTTCAATGACTGCATTTTGCGGATATATCAGTTTACCTGTGCTGCTCAGTTGATGCAGATTATAACGGTCGCAAAGCATTACATTATCACTACCCAGAGTTGAAAATGAAAGCTTATTCAATATTCCTGATGGAGCAAAATATACAGATTTGATGTTTTCAAGATAAGGCTCTAATGGCTGCCAAACAATTTTGTACAACGATTCATTGATATTTTGATTTGTTCCATACAATTTATTTATAAAATCGTAACCTGTGGTTTCTTTCAAGCTAATTACAGCGTTCATTTCCTGTTCATCGAACAAACGAATGGTTTGCGGTTTTTTGCTTCCAGGCGTGATCAGAAGAGCACAATACGTTATTACGTCATTGCGAGGCGGCTTCCCTTCGTCATTGCGAGTCCCGCTCAGGCGGGACGAAGCAATCTCATTGTCGGAACTGCTGACAGATAATTCATCTGCAAAACTCACAACCTCAATGGCTGCCTCGCCTGGTTTAAGTGCTTTCTGCACATCTTCCCATTTGTAATTGAAAAGACTCTGTATATCTGCAAATTCTGATGACATGCGGACTAATTTGCGTTCCTGTTCGTTTGCTTGTTTTTCTAATTCTGTAATTTTTTTCTCTCTGTCTTCAATATCTGCACCTTGCAATTCGGTGATTTGATTACGTAATTGTTTCAGATAGACATAAATATTTTTAACCTCCTGGTCAGGACTGTTGTAAACTGCATCAAGCATGGAACGGGTACTTTTCAGCAAAAGTCCTTTGAGAATTAATTCATTGTTGTAGCATATTCCCGAAATGCTGTCTCCGAGTATCGTGCATAGGTTCGACCGGCTCGCTGCAAAATTTACATTGAAAGAATGAATATCGTTGAAAACATTTTTAGTTTTGTTCAGGTAAAGTTCTTTTTCTTTTTCACTAAGAATAGGGAAATTTTTCTGTAACAGCGATAGGGTTAAGTCTTTTGATTTTAAAAATAAGGGAACTGCCTTTTCCTGTTTATCTGATTTTATATATTGCTTGGCTAAAGTCGGATAATCGGATGCCAATTTTGCTTTATCGCATAATTCTTCTGCAATTTTCAGAGAGCTTTCGTAATATTTAATTGCCCTGTTTAACAAACTGTCGCGTTTAACAGGGGGAATTGGGGGGCAATCACTCTGATATATTAACACAGTGCCCAAATTATTCAAGCAGTACAGGATTCCTTGTTTGTCACCTAATTCTTCTGCAATTTTCAGTGAGCTTTCGTAATATTCAATTGCTTTTTGGTAATTGCCTTGATTATGTGACACACTGCCCAAATATCTTAATGCAGTAGCATTTGTCTTAGCCCTCTTAGGATATATTTTTATTTTTTCGGCATTAAAAACGGTGTCGGCAATGCTGCTGTACCACCAAATTGCAGAATCGGGAACAGAATGTTCATATAAATCTCCAAGAGCAAGGCATAGTTTCATCCTCGTAATATCGGAATCGGTTCCGTCAAGGGGTGGCAGGGTTGAGAGGAGCTGTTTTAAACTGTCAATTTTTTTGTAGTCCTGGGCACTTGCAATGAATGAAACAATCGTTATTATTGAACAGAATATAAGTTTTTTCATGTGTAAATAATTTTATAAGTCGAACATAATAAGTATGTTACAAAGAGCAATTATTTTCATGCCCTTTTGTGTGAAATTTATTTTCTTATGGGTGTTTCATATTTTTAATTTTCAAATTTATACTTCCATGCCAAATTGAGATTCCTCCCCCGCAAGGCGGGGGAGGAATCTGCTATATATTACTGTTCTTATTCAATTAACACAAACGCCCCCCAATAATACGGATCATACTTCTTACGCATCTCGGCTTGTGTTTCGCTGAAGGCTTTGCGAATGTCTTTTTGTTTTAAAAATTTTGTGTAAAACATTGTCATAAATTCTTCTGTTTCTTTGTCCGGCACCTGCCACAGGCTCATGATAATATATTTCACACCTGCCATTTTGAAAGCGCGTTGCAGCCCATAAACGCCTTCGCTGCCTTTAATCTCGCCAAGTCCGGTTTCGCAGGCGGACATGACTACTAACTGGGTTTTGCGCATATCAAGCTGTGTCACTTCCTGAGCAGTGAGGACGCCGTCTTCGCCTTGCCCGACAAAGCGTTGGTTCCAGACATTATTTGCGCCTGCCATGACAAGACCTGAACGCATTAATGGGTTTTTGTTTTTCACGAACTGCCACAGGCCGAAACCAGTTGTGCCACCGCGGAAGGCAAGCATGGTTTCACTCTGACCCGCAAGGTTACTGTATTCGGAGTCAACGTCTTTTGAAATGGCACTGCCTTTGGCGAGATGACCTTGCGGGTCGGGATAGAAAAAGCCATGGGTTGCGATGTGAAGGATGGATGGCTGCAAAGACCTGTCAGCTCCCGAATTATTCGGGACTGACAGGGTCTGATTAGAGCCGAAAAGCTGCTTAAAGGATTCTTCCGTAGCATTTTTACCGGTGTACAACGCAACAGGAACCTTCCCGCTTTCTAATTTGTTTTTTATCCCTTCTGCCTCCGTGAGGGTTCCCGACAGGTATTGCCAAAGCTTGTGGGTAGAAGTGTCAGTTGAATATTCAATGCCCCCAAAGATGCCGGCAGTTAACTCTTGAGCAATGATTACACTTTCAGGTATAGCTAATTTTCCGGTAGAGCTCATTTGCTGTAGTTTGTATTCAGCCTTCGAGGTATTTCTCAAGCGGCTGCCATATCAGTGTATATAAAGCATCATTCGTTTTTAAGTTTGTGCCGTATATGCTGTTCACCTGGTTAAAATTATTGCCTGACGCAGCATTAAGAATTTCCAATATCTGCTTTTCTTCAAAGAGCTTTATCATTTCAGGAAATTTGCTATCGGGTTTCACAAGCAATGCACAATAAAGCATGGTATCTTGGTAATCGGTAGTCGGTGATCGGTAACCGGTAATCGGTAATTTGAAACGAATAAATTCTATAGCAGCCTCGCCGGGTTTAAGACTTTTTTTTACGCCTTTCCAGGTTAAGTTTTGTAATTTTTCAAAATCGCTGAATAGCTGCGAACTGCGAACCAAATCTTTTTCCAGAACATTTGCCTGTTGTTCCAAAATTTTAGGATCTTTACTACGTTTACTTATTTCGGTGGAGTAAAGTTTTGATATTTCTGTTTTCGTGGTTATCCAATTTTCATATTTTGAAATAAGAGCAGTATCGCCACTGTTCAAAATAGCGAAACGCATAGCAGTGGAGGATTTTAAGAGTAAACCCTTGTTTTTTACTACATTATTATAAACCGTTATAGTGATTCCGCTATCTTCAACTTTTCTTTTCAATGAAAAAGAATAAAAATCCGCAAAAGCTCCTGCCTGAGTTTTGAAATACATTTCTTTTTCCTTCTCCGATAAAAATGCAAAGTTTTGAGCGATGTCGCTATTTATTATTTCAAGACACTCAAGATACAAAGGTGCTGCTGCATGGTAATTGCCCATAGCATCATATAATACAGCGATATTATTTAAGGATTGTGCATAATCAGGGTGTTTTTCGCCAAGAACTTCTTTAAAGATGCTCTTTGCTTCAAGGTATAAAGGCTCTGACGCATTGTAATTGCCCAATGTCTGGTATAATTCAGCAAGATTGTTTAATGATGATGCATAATCGGGATGTTTTTCTCCCAATACCTCTTTCCGAATGTTCTTTGCCTCAAAATACAAAGTCTCGGCTGCAGGGAAATTGCCCATATCGTCATATAATGCAGCGAGATTGTGTAAGGATAGTGCAAATTCTGGATGTTTTTCGCCCAAAACTTCTTTTTTGATTTTCTTTGCCTCCAGAAACAAAGTCTCGGCTGCCGGATAATTGCCCATTACACGGTATAATTCGGCGAGATTGTTTAAGGATTGTGCATAATCAGGATGTTTATCGTCCAAAACTTCTTTATAGATGTTCTTTGCTTCAAGAAGCAAAGGTTCGGCTGCTATGTAATTGCCCATTAAATAGTATAAGGATGCGAGATTGATTACGGAAGTTGCATAATCCGGATGTGTTTCGCCCAGAACTTTTTTACAGATGTTCTTTGCCTCAAAATATAAAGATTCGGCAGCAGAGTAATTGCCCATTATCATATATATCACGGCAAGATTGTTTATAGTTGTTGCATAATCAGGATGTTTTTCACCAAGCACTTCTTTACAGATGTTCTTTGCCTCTAAATATAAAGGTTCGGCTGCTGTGTAATTGCCCATTACTCGGTATAATGAGGCAAGATTGTTTAAGGAATTAGCATAATAAAGATGTTTTTCGCCAAGTACTTCTTTATTTAAATTCTTTGCCTCAGTAAAGAAAGGTTCGGCTGCATAGTAATTGCCAGTAATATAATAAAAATACCCAAGATTATTAAGGACGTTTGAATAATTTGGATTTCTTTTTCCTTGAACTTTAGTACGAATATCTTTTTCCCGTAATGAGTACTCAATAGCCAAATTGTATTTTTTAAGAAAATAGTAAACACTACCGGTATTCCTTATCATATTAGCATATAAAGTATCATTTTCGCCTGTTTTTTCTTTTACAGATTGAAGGGCTTTTTCGGCATACACAAGGGCGGTGTCGTAGCTTTGCCGCTCCATGTAAACTTGCCGGATAGAATCAAATTCCTGCCATGTTTGCTGAGCAAGAACTGAATTTTGTATAAAAACAACAGGGAATGAGTGAATTATGAACAGGTTAATTATTGATTTCAAGCTATTATATTTTAACTATCCGTTTTGTAATTAAATAATCGTTTATGTAAAATTTCAATAAATAAATCCCCGGGGCATGACCTTTTTCTTCTGTGTCGAAACGGTATCTGTAAATTCCTCTTTGTTGTTCATTGTTTGCCAGTTCCGCTACTTTTTTACCCAACATATTATATATTTCGAGCTTTATTTTTGACGGTTCGTTTAAGCTATACTGAATATTTGTATAATTATTGAACGGATTCGGATAAATCAACAAGTCAAACATTGTTTGCTGCAATTCGTAAATACCGGTATTTGCCTTTGGGTCGTCGAGGTTTGAGAACGACTGGCTGTAAGGGCCTCCTTGCGCTTTTTCTTCGCTTGTCGGGATACATTCTTCCGCTTTATCAACCGAAATATAGTAAAATCTCGTTTTATTCGGAATAACGAAATCGGTATAGGTATTCAGATTGGCCGGCAATGAATTGACTAATTCCCATCCATTCGTCACCGAGTACCGGTTTATATAATAAGTTGGATATGTAAAGCCATCATAATGATTCCATATCAGATTGACATTGTCAGACAGCCCCATACTTGCCGAAAGATGAATTGTCTGGTGAACAGGACTCATCGGTGATTCATTGCCACAGTCATCAATTGCCGTCAAACCGTACCGCCAAGACCTGACCATGGGATTTGCAATAATATCGGTAAATTCGCTCATATCTTCAAACGGAACGTTAGCGATAAGAGTGTAAACGCCCATTTGCGAACTTTCGCGGTAAAGATTATACGAAACAATGCCTTCAGTCACTTCTTTTTCCCATGCAATAAGGTTCGTACCGGTAATAGTATCAACCAGCACAATGCAGATTGATGGTGATAACGGCGGAATATTGGTAATTTCAGCCCCTGCTATTGATTTGCATCCGGCAGCATCGGTCACAGTGACAAAATATTCATTTACCGGCATATCAATCAGATCTTCATAAAGCGAGTCGTTCGACCATTGATAATTGTATGGAGAAACGCCACCGGATACGGTTATGTAAATTGAACCGCCGGCTTGTCCGCAAGCGATATTCATTACCGTATCAATGGTTATTTCCGGTGCTCCCGCTTCGCTTACAGGAATAGTAATTGCCGTTGTACAACTATGTGCATCGGTTATTGTAACTGTATAATTTCCGGCAGATACATTGCTGATTGAACTGTTTGTTCCGCCGGTTGTCCAAACATAGCTGTAAGGTGCAGTTCCGCCTGTTACGCTTACAGATGCTGTTCCGTCGTTACCTCCGCATGTTGCAGGGATTGTCGTATAAAATATTTCAAACGGTTCCGGCTGTTCAACAATGTAACTTTGAAACGATTTACACCCAGCAGCATCTAATATTTCAATTTCATAAGCGCCAGCGGATAAATTGGTTATATCAACGGAAGTCGCTCCGTTCGACCATTCATACTGATATGGTGAAGTTCCGCCTGTTACCGCAATATCTATTTCTCCGTTTTCATCGCCGTAGCAGTTTGACTGGGTTATGCCCGTTAGCGTAATTACAGGAGCATTGGCATTGTTTACAGGAACTATGGCAAAATTTGTACATTCATTGTAATCCGTTACAGTAACAACATGAATACCTGCTTCTAAAGTATCTGCTAATGCTGTGGTATCTCCATTCGACCAATGATATGTATATGGCGTTGTACCTCCGCTGACCATAACTGTTGCTGTTCCATCGGCTATTTCGCACGATGCTTCGGTTGGCGAAACAGTGATAGTGATTTGCTCCGGAGCAATTACTACAGCTTCCTGAATAGCAGAACAACCCAAGGCATCGGTTACCGTAACATGATATATTCCTTGTTCTAATCCGAGCGCCATATAGAACTGCTGATGATAAGG
>JACQWN010000163.1 GCA_016209245.1 Bacteroidia bacterium | reverse complement strand
TTTATTATTAAAAGCAAGAAAAGCATTGATTCTTTGCTCTTCAGCTATGTAGGTTATGAAACATTGATTTTTCATATAAAAAATGAGATGTATAATAAACCCGTCATTATACAAATGGAGAAAAAAGCTGTGACTTTGTCGGAGGTTACTATTTTCCCGGGAATAAATCCTGCACACCGGATAATCGAACAGACAATTGCAAATAAAGATATTAATAATCCCGAAAAAATGAGTTCCTTTAAATATACATCATATAATAAAATATATTTTACTATTGATTTTGGAAAAGAAACAACTGAAGAGCAAAGTAAAACGGGTATCAAATTTAAACTTTTAGATGAAAATACTACTGCTGCTGATTCCGGAAAACAAAATGCTTCCGACACTTCGGCAGAAGCCAGATTACGGAAATTCTTCGATGAACAGCATCTTATGCTTATTGAGTCGGTCAGCGAAAGAGAATTTTTATATCCCGATATGAATAATGAAACAGTAATCGCTTCGCGTATATCCGGATTCCAGAACCCAGCATTTACTCTTCTGGCAACACAGATGCAATCATTTTCTTTTTATCCCGAATTTATTACAATTTATGAAAAAAGGTATCTGAATCCGATAAGCAATGGCAGTATTAATAAATATTTTTTCCTTCTCGAGGATACGTTATTCACTGAAAGAGGCGATACTGTCTTTATTATTTCATTTCGTCCGGGAAGAGGAAAAAACTTCGATGGTTTGAAGGGAATTTTACACATCAATTCTGATAAATATGCTGTTCAAAGCGTAATTGCCCAACCTTTTGAGGAGCAAAAAATCAGTGTTAAAATTCAACAGAATTATGAACTGATTGATAATGAGCAGTGGTTCCCGGTTCAGCTTAATACCGATATTATTTTTAATAATCTTATTGTTGGAGCTGCCACAGGTCGTTCAACTTCAAAGGGAGTTAAAGTGATAGGAATAGGTAAAAGCTATCTTACAAATATTATTCTGAATCCTGAGTTAAGACGTAGAGAATTTGATAATATAGAGCTGGAGCTCGATAAAAATGCCACACAAAAACCGGAAGAATATTGGAATAAATTCCGTACTGATTCATTGACAGGAAAAGATAAAAGTACTTATAAGGTGATAGACAGTTTGGGAAAAGCTGAAAAGCTTGATACCAAATTAAAGGGCTTGGAAATATTATTAACAGGGGCGGTTCCGGTAAAATTTATAAGCTTGCCTCTCGATAAGCTGCTTGCTTATAATGAATACGAAGGTATGCGTGCAGGCCTTGGTATTGAGACCAATCAAAGATTTTCAGGTATTATTCAACTTGGAGGATACGGTGCCTGGGGTTTTAGAGATAAAGATTATAAATATGGCGCTTATGCCGGTATTATCCTGCACAAAAGAGCTGAACTTAAAATATCAGGCCTATACAGAAAAGATGTAATTGAAGCCGCCGGTTATGAATTTCTTGAAGATAAATCATTGACAAGTAGTGATTTATACAGAAAGATTATGCTCGAAAATATGGATAAAATTTTGCAAAAAAAACTCGCCGTTTCATTCAGGTGGTTAAGATATATAAAAACACAACTCTATATTGTTCAGTCTTTTCATGAGACCACATCCGGATACCGTTACAAATATTCTGAAAATAATGTTGATGTATTCCGTGATGATTTTATTTTTACAGAAGCCGGTGTCAATCTGAAATTCTTATACAAGGAAAAGTTTGCCGAAACTCTGAGCTGGAAATATACTCTTGGTAGCGACTATCCTGTACTTTGGGTAAATATTGATAAAAGTATTCCGTTTGCAGGCGATGAATTTCAATATACCCGTGTTGTTACAAAAATCTCAGGTAAAATAATAACAAAATCACTTGGAACGACTGCCTTACAAGTTACTGCAGGATATTTAGCAGGACAAGCTCCATATGTTAAGCTATTCAATGGGTATGGAAGCTATCAAAAATACACGGTAGAAGCTGATAATAGTTTCAATACAATGAGAATGAACGAGTTCTTATCCGACAGGTTCATAAATATTTATTTCAAGCACGATTTTGGAAAGCTCCTTTTCAAAACAAAAAAATTCCAACCTGAATTTGCACTATTAAATCATATAGGGTTTGGCAGCCTTGAACAAAGAGAAGTACATACCGGTTATCCATTTACGACATTAGAGAAAGGCTATTATGAAGCGGGAATATTATTTAACTGCCTCCTAAGAGAGTCGTTTATCGGTTATGGAATCGGAGTGTTTTATCGGTATGGTCCTTATTCATTTTCTTATCCTGAACAGAATTTTTCAATAAAGCTATCGGTTACATTTTCGATTTAAATATTGATTTTATATATAACAATACTTCGGTAAACTCTCCAAGAGTTGCATGTTAATAAAATACAACATTCTGAATATCATCTTATTCCGAATGAAAATTAATAGGGCATTCAACTCTTGGAGAGTTCTGATTAACAATTATTTATAAAATTTTACCGAACTATTGATATAATAGAATTATAATTTTTAAAATTATAATTCTATTAATACTTCTCCTTTGGATACTTTTTGACCGGGCGTTACACAAATTCTTTTTATTACTCCTGTATCCTGCGTTTCAACTATGTTTTTCATTTTCATGGATTCAAGCACTAATAGTTTTTGTCCGGGTTTTATTTTTTCTTTTTCTTTGACTAATATTTTTCCTATTGTGCCGGGAACATGCGTAATTATTTTACTTTTATCAGGTGATTTCCATGGTTGTCTTTTTTCAAATTTTTTTGTCAGTAACGTTTTATACTTAGTATCATCTATATAAAAGTTACTGTATTCAATTTGTTCAAGAACCTGTACTTCTTCAAGCACCATTTCCAGAACATCGTCATTAATTTTTATATTTTCCATTTTTACAATATTTAAGTTGCTAAAATGGGGGAATTCCATGTTTCTTTTTTGGTATGTCAATACGTTTATTTTTTGAAACTTCGATGGCATGTACCAATAATTTTCGTGTTTCTTTCGGTTCAATAACTGTATCTATATAACCTTTAGCTGCTGCTACATAAGGATTAGCGAATTTTTCTTTATATTCCTTTATTTTTAGTTTTCTTATTTTATCCGGGTCGGGTGAAGCTTGAATTTCTTTTTTAAAAATAATATTAGCGGCACCTTCAGGCCCCATGACTGCTATTTCAGCACTTGGCCAAGCAAAGACGAAATCGGCGCGTAAATGCCTGGAATTCATTGCTATATATCCTCCGCCATATGCTTTGCGGAGAATCACAGTAATTTTTGGTACAGTCGCTTCACTGTATGCATAAAGCACTTTGGCGCCATGGCGGATAACACCTGCATGTTCCTGGTCAATGCCTGGTAAATAGCCTGGAACATCAACAAATGTTATTATCGGAATATTAAAGGCATCGCAAAACCTGATAAACCTGGCTGCTTTATCGGATGAATCAACATCAAGCACTCCGGCCAAGACCAATGGCTGATTAGCGACAAAACCGATAGTTTCACCGGCAATCCTGCCGAAACCTATGATAATATTAGCAGCCCAGTATTCCTGTATTTCTAAAAAATCCGAATCATCACTGACAGCTTTGATTACATCCCGAACATCATATGGTTGTTTTGGGTCGCCAGGAACGATTGCATCAATCTTGTATTTGCTTTTAGGTTCTTTTGACTTAAAAGGAATTGCCTTCCTTTCGTTGCTCCAAGGAATGTAAGTCATTAGCTTATAAATTTGACTGAAACATTCTTCCTCGGTTTCAGAGTAAAAATGAGCATTTCCTGTTATTTCGCTATGAACCCTGGCACCGCCCAGGTCTTCCATGGAAATTTCTTCTCCAAGAACAGTTTTAATAACTTCGGGTCCGGTTATGAACATTTTTGATATTTTGTCAACTACAAAAACAAAATCGGTCAAAGCCGGTGAATAAACTGCCCCCCCTGCACATGGGCCAAGAATTACAGAAATTTGAGGGATCACACCACTGGCTAATGTATTTCTGAAAAAAATTTCACCGTAACCGGCAAGTGAGCTGACTCCTTCCTGAATACGGGCTCCGCCGGAATCGTTTATACCTATCAAAGGTACACGTAATTTTAAAGCATGATCCATAATTTTTGTAATCTTACGGGCATGCATTAAGCCCAAAGAACCGCCTGCTACTGTAAAATCCTGTGCAAAAATACAAACAGGATACCCATCAATAGACCCCGTTCCTATTATTACACCGTCACCATGAAGCACTTTCTTTTCCATATCGAAATCACGTGCCTCATGCTCTACAAAAAGGTCGTATTCATGAAATGAATCTTTATCAAGGATGGCTTTTATTCTCTCACGGGCAGTCATTTTGCCCATCGCTGCCTGCTTCTCGATTGCCTCTTCGCCGCCTCCCTGTATGGCCTTTTCTCGTCTCCTTAAAAGATCAAGCGTTTTGCTTTTAAGCGACATATTCTCCCCTTGTTGTTAAGGCGGCAAAAGTAATATTTTAAAAAATATGTTGTACAATATAATTTTAGAAGTTATTAACAAAAATGTTAAAAAGAACGCAAACTGTTGGTACAGAGATTCCTCACTTCGTTCGGAATGACAGCATTAATTGAGATCATTTGCTCTGAACACAGTAGAAGTATAATTTTTTTATCAGCAATCAAGAAAATAAAAAATAAAGTGTAAAACAAATAAATAACCGAAGAAAAAAGAAAAAAAAAGGCATAATGCTGCTGATGCGGAAATATCAGAGGTGTAATCAGAAAAATATAACCGGTTTCATACAGAATATGAAGTGATGAACGTGGTTTTTTGAATGGCAATGTCCTTAAGAAATACAAAAATAAAAGTAAAAGAGCTATTCTTGATATTGTCAGCAAAATAAAAAGTGTATTGTATGATACATTTATTATATTTCTTTTTACATGAAGTGCATGTTTGTCACCCGGATCGTCCAGTAAATACACCGATAGCAGAGTAGAAAGACTATGAAAGCTGCGTTCTTCAGCATCAACAATATTGGTTGTATTTACGGGATTAACAAGATTCCACCATTCAGTGAGCAAAGCAATGTTATTTTTCCATCCAATACAAAGAACAGGAATAAAGAAAAAGAAAATATATATAATAATAGTATAAATTCCTGCCTTGATTTCGTTCCTGTAAAACAGATATGGTATTAATAATATTGGCATTAGTTTGATATTTATCCCCAAAGCGATAAGAGCGCTTCCTGATAATTTCCTGCCTTTAAAGATTTGGTGCAAACCTTCCATGCTTAAATACAACAGGAATATAGTAACTTGCGCCAGATGAAAATTATCGCGTAAGAACCTTAAAATAAATATGAATGATACTATAGTAAAGAGCGTTTTTATTTTTTTTGAAAAAGAGTAGGGGAGAAGCCCTGTTATTATTTGCCACAGCCGGTAAACAAAAAATATATTTAATAACAACCAGATTACCTTGACAATATAAATCGGGATAAAAGTAAAAGGAATAAGAAGCAAGGCGAACAGCACGCTATAATAATAATGATAACCATCATTATAGGTTGTCAGGTAAATATTTTTATTGTGGAATAAATCGGAAGCGGCTGAAATATATATATCAAAATCATTGCCGGTATTGGCTTCAAAAAGGATTATAATTAAAGCTCCTATTAGAATTAAATAGTACCATACATTTTTTTTTGAAAAATTGAATGTTTCAGATAAAATTTTCATTTCTTAAATTAATATTTTACAAACATACATGTTTTTCGGCGTAACATCAGTTATGAAAATGCCTTTTTTTGACGCAGTGAATTAATTTCTATCTTTGCAACAAGTAATAAAGCATAAATAGATTCCTCACTTTGCTCCGACGCTGAAGCTATGGCGCAAGAGTCGTTCGGAATGACAGCATTGTCTGTCGAGAGGGAGAGTTGGTGTTCCGATGAAATCGGAACACTAACTATCCCAATAAGTGTCTTGTCATTCCGAGCTAAGCGAGGAATCTGCTATAAATATAATCCAGATTGCAGAATGTTCAATATAAACAGCAATAAGCAGAGCGGTTATTGCTCCATAAGGTTTTTATTCCTTGCATTGCTTTTCGCCACCTGTACACAACAGCAGGATAAAGATGATGCTGCATCTCACCCCGATGTACAGACGCACGGCCGAACCGACCCGCAAGGTCATCTCACCAAAGGCAGTGCCATTTCAGGAGGCAGTGACTCC
>JACQWN010000644.1 GCA_016209245.1 Bacteroidia bacterium | reverse complement strand
TATAAATTGGAAAATAGAAAATTAAGCCACAGATTACACAGATTTTCACAAATTATTTTTTAATTGAATTTGTTAAATATCTGGTAATCAATCAAATCGGCATGAATAATATATTTATTAACCCCGTGAACGGTTACTAATTAAATTTATTCATAAATATTTATTATTATTAAAACTGCTAATATATAAAATTATTATTATATAAATAATATTTAATTATTTTTGCCTTTTCTAAAATAGAATTCAATAATGCTACACTTCGAATATAATTGGAAATCATACGAGGGTTTGAATTTATATGGTCAATGCTGGAAACCGGAAAATGGGATTAAAGGAGTAATTAATATTGTTCATGGTCTTGGAGAGCATAGCGGTCGTTATCAAAATTGGGCATCTTTATTTGTTGAAAAAGGATATGCTGTTTTAGCAATAGACTTACGCGGTCATGGCAAATCTGAAGGCAGAAGAGGACATTCTTTTTCTTTGGATTATCTTATTCAGGATATAATTGTATTACAGCAACAATCTGAATTCCTGTTCCCGATGCTCCCCAAAATTCTCTATGGTCAAAGTCTGGGCGGAAATCTTGTATTATATTATGTTTTACAGAAAACCCCCCTTTTATATGGAATTATCATTTCATCACCATGGCTGCGCCTAGCTTACGATATTAAAAGAAACAAAACTATTATAGCAAAATTATTTAACACGCTTCTGCCTGTATATCGCTTTTCAACCAACCTGGATATAGAAAATCTATGTCACGACAAAGAAATAATTTCTGCATATAAAAACGATACTCTTGTTCACGACAAAATTTCTGCCCGTATGTTTATTGATGTAACAAGAGCCGGTTTATGGGCTATTGAAAATGCCGGTTTAATTTATCTTCCTCTTTTATTAATGCATGGAAGCTGCGATAAAATTACTTCTCATTTGGCAAGTATAGAATTTGCCGGTAAATCGAAAAACTTCACTACTTTAAAAATCTGGGAAGGCTTATATCATGAATTACATAATGAAGACCAACGAACTGAAGTTTTTCAGACAATAATAAATTGGCTTTCGACACTGTAATCAATTATTTATTATGTCCGGAACATTCAGAACAATTGTTAAGCCACCAGAATCTGATATTAAATTCACATATCAAGATGAGCTCCTGCTTATTGGCTCTTGTTTTACTGAAAATATAGGTAAAAAATTAATTAATTTAAAATTCAACGCAGATATTAACCCGGCCGGAATTATTTATAATCCGGTTTCTATTAAGAATATTTTAAATTTTTTAATTGAAGAAAAGCAATTTTCTGAAAAAGACCTGTTTTATTATAATCGTCATTGGAACAGCTTGTATCACCATGGAAGTTTTTCATCTCCGGATATTAATGTTGTATTAGACAATATCAATTCTGGTATAAATCATTCCGCAACAACTTTAAGAAAAGCTAAATTATTATTTATTTCCTTTGGAACAGCGTGGGTTTATGAAACGAAAAAAAAAGGAATAATTGTTTCAAATTGTCATAAATTACCTTCCACAGAATTTAATTACTATTTGCTTGATTTAGCCGATATTATTAACGATTATAGAAATTTATTACAATCAATTTCAAAGGTTAATCCTTCGATTAATATTATTTTTACAGTTAGCCCTATAAGGCATTGGAAAGACAGTCCTTTCGGAAATCAAGTCAGTAAAGCTACTTTACTTCTTGTTATTGATAAATTGTTAAAAGAATTTCCTAATACAAATTATTTTCCTGCTTATGAAATAGTCATGGACGACCTTCGGGATTACAGATTCTATGAAGATGATATGCTTCATATTAATTCGCTGGCAACAGAATATATATGGAATATTTTTGTAAATACTTATCTTGAATTAAGCTCAATTAAAATTATGAAGGAAGTAGAAAATATAATTAAAGCGGCTTCACATAAACCTTTTGATATAACCAATGATTCATTTAAAACATTTATACTTAAGCAATTAGATAAGATTACTACACTAAAAAAACAATTTCCATTTCTAAATCTGGAAAAGGAAAAGAACTATTTTACAGAAATAATACAAAATAAATAATTGAATATAAGCAATATACGATATAATGTCTTTATTAATATCTAATTTAATATCAAAACATTACCTGAAATATATAAATTGTTTATCAAAAAAAATCAATATCTGATAATATAAAATATATTCATTGACTAACTATTTTAGATAGTTCGTCATAATATTTAACAAATATTAATTATTGCGGATTTTTCCATAATGTTATTTTAAAATAAATAATTATTTTTGTGGGTTTTTATTAACAATTTTTGGAGTTTTTATTAACATTCATATATTTGCGATTTATGATTTGCGATTTATATTCATTATCATAAATTTTTTATCAAACATTTATGCGAATGAAATCATTAAATTAATTAATAATCATAAGTGGGGATAATTTTGATTTGGTATGAGCTATATTGAATTTGACAAGACACAACTTATTAATCTTGAGTATGTATTAAGTCGCGAAATTTTACGTACAAACAGGGCGGGTTCATTTGCATGCACTACCATTATAGGTTGTAATACGCGAAAATATCATGGTTTGCTTATTTGTCCTATGGACGAATTCGACGGGGGTTTTCATGTGCTTCTTTCAGGATTGGATGAAACAATTATTCAACATGACAAAGAATTCAACCTGGCAGTCAGGAAATATCCGGGCGTTTATGAACCCAGAGGGCATAAATATATCAGAGAATATGATATTAATGCGATTCCTGCTCTAATTTACAGAGTCGGAGGCGTAGTGCTGAAAAAAGAAATGCTTCTCGCCCAGGAAGAAGAACGGATTTTAATACGCTATACTTTACTCGAAGCACATTCTCCGACAATTTTAAGATTAAGACCTTTTCTGGCATTCCGCAATATTCATGCTTTAAGTAAAGCCAATATGGATGCCGATTTTAAATATTATTCGATTAAAAATGGCATAAAATTAAAATTATATACGGGTTACAAGTATCTTTTTCTTCAGATCTCGAAGCAAAATGAATATATACCTGTTCCAAACTGGTACTATAATGTTGAATATATTGAAGAGCAAAAACGTGGTTACGAATTTCATGAAGATTTATATGTTCCCGGATATTTTGAATTATCATTAAAAAAAGATGAAAGTATAGTATTTACAGCAGGATTGGAGGAAACAACAACTCAAAGATTATCACTCAAATTTGATAGTGAAGTCTTAAGAAGAATCCCTCGAAATGATTATGAAAATTGTTTAATTAATTCCGCCCAGCAATTTATAGTAAGAAAAAATAAAAGAACTGAAATTATAGCAGGCTTTCCATGGTTTGGCAGATGGGCAAGAGACACTTTTATATCATTACCGGGTCTTACTCTGTCAATTGACGACGGGAAAACATGTAAAGCAGTGCTTGATACAATGTCAAACGATTTAAAAGACGGACTATTTCCAAATCTTGGGAAGGGCTCTCATCCCGATTATCAGTCAGTTGATGCCCCTCTCTGGTATATTTGGGCAATACAGCAATATTATATTTATTCCGGAAAAGACAGTACAATCTGGCGACAATACAGCTCCAAAATGAGGAAAATTTTAGGCGCTTACCGGGCAGGAACATCATACAACATCCATATGATGGATAACGGATTGATTTATGCCGGTTTCCCGGGAATAGCACTGACATGGATGGATGCCGTTGTTCACGGGAAGCCCGTAACTCCACGTACCGGATGTGCTGTAGAAATTAATGCATTATGGTACAATGCTATCATGTTCAGCCTTCACATTGCAAAAAAAGTAAATGATACCTCTTTTATAAATGAATGGAAGGAGCTACCGGAAAAAATAGCTAAATCATTTAATGAAACATTCTGGGATGAAAAAAAGGGGTACCTCGCCGATTATGTAGAAGGCGAATTCAAAGATTGGTCTGTAAGACCAAATATGCTCTTTGCCGCTTCTTTACATTATTCTCCTGTATCGGATGAGAAAAAACAATCAATACTTGAAGTTGTAAGAAAAGAACTGCTGACATCAAAAGGGATTCGCTCACTTTCCCCCAAAAATCCTGATTATAAAGGAATATGCGAAGGAGATCAAATATCACGTGACCTTGCATACCATCAGGGAACAGTTTGGCCATGGTTATTAGGTCATTTCGTCGAAGCATACTTTAAAATTCATGGTAAAAGCGCTATTCCATTTATTGAAAAAATTTATTACAGCTTCGAAGAAGATATGACTTTACATGGAATAGGTACAATTTCTGAAATATTTGATGGCGATCCTCCTCACCGTGCAGGCGGAGCTATTTCACAGGCATGGAATATTGCAGAATTACTTCGAATCAATAAATTAATTGATTATTATAAAAAATTACATTAACAATTATTATTAACTTTAAAATTAAATTCTATGACAACAAAAACAACAAGTACAACAAAAAGTACAAAATCTTCAGTTTCAAAAAAAACTTGGGGGAAAACAGGCTCTGTAACTATGGAAGATATTAGTAAAAGAGCTTATGAAATTTATCTGGAAAGAGGCAGTAACGGAAATGAACTTGAAGATTGGCTGCGGGCTGAGAGAGAGCTTCGGAGTAAATAGATAGTTGCTTTACATTCCCCAAATTCAAAGCATATTTTTACATAAAGAGTAGTTTTTTAGAGCCATAACAT
>JACQWN010000643.1 GCA_016209245.1 Bacteroidia bacterium | reverse complement strand
TCGTCATATTAATAAGCCCGCCGGTATGAAGCGTGCCGGTAACATATACATTGAGATTTTCGCTTACAACAATATCATTTCCCATGTTTTGTGTATGATAATCACCGTGTAGCAGTTCACTCCATTTCAGGGTACCTGCAGCATCGAACTTTGCAGTAAAATGGTCAAAATATTTAACCGCATACGGTGCCGTTGCGCTCCATCCTGTTGCATAAACGTCATTATTTTTATCGGTAGTTATTGCCTGAAATGCATCCACACCGTTGTAATAAGCGCTTGTGTATGTTTTTTTCCATTGTACTGCACCTGCGGTTGAATATTTTACTACAAAAGCATCTGTATTTGCATTACCGGCAACATAAATATTCCCGGCATTATCAGAAGTTATATCATTTGCTAACCCTGCAGTATGTGCCACCCATTGCTGAATGCCATTTGGAGCATACTTTACAGTTGCCGCATCATACCCAAAACCGGTTATATAAATGTTATTATTATTGTCAATTGTCAGCGCTGCCGATTGGTCGTTAAATCCGCTGTTGTATTGCTTTACCCATAGCTGTGCGCCATAGGAATTGTATTTTATAGTAATGTAATCAATACCGTAACCAGTAACAATTACATTATTTGATTTGTCAATTTTTATGTCCGATGCGTATCCATTCCCATTCTCGTTGTATGTTCTAAGCCATTGGAGCTTTCCGTTTTTATTGTATTTCAGCGTTACAATGTTGGAATTTCCGTTGCTTCCGAAAGTAGAACCGGCAATATAAACGTTATTGCTTAAATCTATGGCTAATGCCTTGGCTTGATCAGCGCCATTGGCGGCTCCGTTGTAACGCTTTACCCATTGCAGCACACCGGCGGAAGTATATTTCAAAATTACAATATCATAGTTTGCACCGGCGCCTGTACTGGAACCAACAACATAAATGTTGTTTTGTTTATCCACAACGATATCGCTGGCAATATCGTACCCGTTGCCGGTCCCGTTATAGGTTTTTATCCATAGGCGGTTGCCGGCAGGAGCGTATTTAATAACAACTATGTCGCCGTTGTTGTGCATCTCGGTTCCGGCAACATAGATATTGCCGTTCAGGTCAATGGCAGTGCCTCTGGCGCCAAGAGAATCTGCCCCTGCATAGAAATCCGCCCATATCTTACTTACTTTGCTCAACCGTAATTCAAGTGGACTTGCATCGTACCATTCGCGTAATGTTTTAAACCCAGCGTTTTCTATTGTAAAACCACCGGCGGTATTAATAGTGTACAACTCCGTTGTATCAAGAAACACCAAATAGAATTTCTCAAAACGGAAAGCGCCATCGTTACCGGTTATGGCAGGTTTGACAGTGTAAATTATATTTCCCGTTTCATTGCAAAGGTAAATTTTTTCGCCAGCTATGGGCAGCCCGCCGCATTGTTGGCTTTCGTACAACACGCCTGATATGGTGGCAGTGTCGAAGGGAGGAACTTCTTCAAAAGTCTCTTCGATAGTATCACCGAAGACCGTTGAAAGAATAGCCAGTGCCTGTGCCGCAGTGTAAGTATTGGAAGCAGCAATTTCACGGATTATAGTTTCCTGTGTGGAATCAATATCATATATTGTTAAACCCGAACTGCATAAACCGGCGAGCAGGTTATGTAATCCGACAAAATTAATATCTTCATAATTATCCTGCGGTAACTGCGCAAGCAGCGCTGCGGCTTCAGCACATTTATTATTTTCAAGGTATGTCTGAACAAGCAGATGTTGTGATTCCCTATCAGGCTGCGATAGAAGGAATGTTTCAAGACTATCCAGCCCGGAGACGATCGTTGTGTCGCCAAGATAGCGCTGTATCAGTTCATTGGTTGCATCGCCCTTTTCATGCGTATAATATGCGATTTGTTCTTCCAGTTGCATTTGGGCAGACACGCCGGTCTGAACGTCGTAAATTTCGCTAAGCGTACCGGAGGGCAAGGATTCTGTACGTGTTAATATGGCAGCCATTACCTTATTTGTAACCTGCGAGTTGGCGACCACGACTTCTTTAACAATACCGGCAGGCAAGGGATTGGTGCGTTTTACAGTGGCGATCAATATTGTGTCGGAAAGGATTTTATTTAACAATTCATTTTTAATCTGTCCCGGCGGCGAGTTGCTATAAACTTTGTCGAGCAAGGTTTGGGTATTTCCGCCGTCAATCTGATTCTTTAATGTAGAAATCATGCTGCTTGAATTATTTATTGTATAAAGTAATTCCTGAATGGTACCCGCAGGTTTTAGAGGGCAGGAATTATCATAAATAAAAGGTCCTGTTAAATTCGTACATTCAAATAAGTCAATATTTGGCGTGTATGTATATGGTTCCGTTACATCAGTATAATACCTATAATCTTCTATCAGCGCTAGGTTTAAAGGATCTTTCACCCATATATCGTACCCTGGCCAATGTGAAAATATGTTATTTGAAGGTGATTTGATATTTGTACATGTACCTTGTGGATTTGCTATACTTCCATTTACACTTATATCTCTTATTTTTATATTGTAAAACCTGTTACATTTAAGCTGCAAACCTTGATTATTACTATTTACTTGTATTCCGTATTTTAAATTAGTAAAATCATTATGATATATCTTGTTATAGCCGGTTCCTGAATTTATAACATAAAAACCAATCGAAGCGGTATTTAATCCTTGGACAATATTGTTTTCTAATCTATAACC
>JACQWN010000702.1 GCA_016209245.1 Bacteroidia bacterium | reverse complement strand
TAAATTTCCGCAAATATAGAAATATGACGTTTCGTTGTCCTGTGGACGAACGAAAGTCAGGCGACCTCAATTCGTCTGCAAGACAATTGAGCGTCATGTATTTTAAAATGCGGAAATTTATCCGATTTGACGTATAAGCAATGTAAATAATGATGTGATTAATAATTAATGATAAATATAGTGCAAGTGAGAAGGTGTGAAATATACAAAAAATTATTGATAAGTCAATGATTTTTGTCTGAAATTTTAAAAACTTATCAACAAAAATCGGTTTTTGTTTTCCTGTTTTCTAAAAAAAAAATTTAATCACCGTGACACTTAATTAATAAATTGCTTATATTTGTATTTTAAATTAATATGAGAAGATATTTAAAGTTAATATTTGTAATATTTATTAGTTTATATAGTATTACCTTGTTTTCTCAGGTAACTATTTCCGAAGGTAGTAACATTACCGAAAGTTTCACTATAAGGACATCAGCTACTGCGGGTTTACCGGCAGCCTGGAAAGCCGATAAACAAGCTATTGTGAGAACTGCAGGAGGAGTATTTTAATGGGAAATTTAATACTTCAGTTTATAAAAAAATATTTCTTCATATTATTGTTGTCTATCTTATCCATAAAAGTAGGATATGGGCAGACTACAATTTTCACTGAATCTCTTGGGACAGTGGGTGGTACCACAACAATTGCTGCGCATGAAGCTGCCAATGGATTTGATAACGATAGTTACACAATGACCTCAGGCGGAGCTGCTAATCCCGCTGATATCAGGGCAACTTCGGTATCCAGTGGTTATGCCGGGGCATCGGGTGCAGCAAACGTTTTTTTTACTTCTACCAATAACGAATACGGATTTGCAATCGAAGGAATTAACACCATTGGTTATATGAATCTCGAAATTAGCTTTGGTGTTAGAAAAGAAAATGCATCTGGAACTGCTTTTGCCACTCTTGCTGTTGAATATTCTACCGATGGGTCTGTTTGGAATACAATAACCGTAACGGGTTATCCAGCAACTGCTGATGGAACCGGATGGAAGCTTGTTTCAAACATCTCTATACCCGCGGGTGCCGAAGGACAAGCTAATTTAAGATTAAGATGGCGAAAAACCGGAACAATTGCATGTAGGTTGGACGATATTACTTTAGTTGGAGATGCAGCAGCTTGTTCTGCACCTACTGTTCAAGCCTCAAACATCACTTTTTCCAATGTTGCTTTGTATTCAATGACTATTAACTGGACAAATGGTGACGGTAGTTCTCGAATTGTTAAAATGGATACCACAAATTCATTTACTTCTCCAGTTGACGGAACAACATATACAGCAAACACAGTTTATAGTGGCGCCGGTGAACAAATTATATATGTTGGAACAGGCAATACTGTTAACATTACGGGTTTATCTCCAAATCAAAATTATTATTTTAGAGTTTATGAATATAATTGTTCAGGGGTTGCATCGGTATTTCAGATTGCAACAGCGACTAATAATCCAAACGATCAAACAACTATGGCATTATGTACTAACCCTACAACTCAAGCTAGCAATTTAATTTTTCCAAGTGCAACTACTACAACTATGAATTTATTATGGACTAATGGCGATGGAAACTACAGAATAGTTGTTGCAAAACAAAGCAGTGCTGTAACAGCAACTCCATCAAATGGAACAACTTATACCGCAAGTCCTGCCTTTGGCAGTGGTACTGCAATTGTTGCTAATGAGTTTGTCGTTTATAAAGGTTCAGGAAATTCTTGTACGGTTACTAATTTACAAATTGCTACTACCTATTATTTTACAATATTCGAATATTGTGCACCTACCGGAGATGGTAGTGAAAATTATTTAACACCACCACTGACAGGAAATAATAATACCGCTACAATTATGCCCGATAAATGCCTTGAAATTGAAAGTATTCTTGTTGATGGTTGTGATGGTGGAAATGAAGGCAGAAACGAAATGGTTCGATTTAGAGTTGGTACAAATCCAATAGATGTTAATAACTTAAGAGTAGATGGTGCTGGTGCAACGGGTATTATTAATATTGGGAAATGGCCCAATACATCAAACCCATGGCAGGGAATATGCACAAGTGACAGTTCAACTTCAAATTTAGCTATCCTTAATGACTCCATACTGGGTTGTGGTCATTTGTTAGAACCTCCCGGAGGAATTATACCTGCAGGTGCAAATGTTATACTTATGACAAGTGTTAACTTTACACCTATCGCAAATTATTTTCAAAGCTTAGGTGAAACAATTTATGTAATTTTTCAATGTGACCCTACCTATCCTTCAGCATTAGGTGGACATTTTAAAAACTATGATCCTGTTTCTTCTTTACGAACATTAGTTCTTAACGACATAACCTCATGTGCTGATACTGTTATATACGATATTTCTTTATTGACAAATCAATCTGGAAATCCAGGGGGTGAAGATGGTGGCGCTGTTAAATACGAATGGGATGGTACTGCGACTTATTTTAATAACGGTTGTCAGGCGCCATTTGAGCCTGTGGGAGTTAATGCGCTTAATGTTGATAATTTGACGGATGTTTGTATTAATAATATCTTGAATATTTCCGGCGAAGTTGTTGGCACTTATACCGACTTATTTTGGTCAACAAATGGAAATGGAACATTTGCTGATTCTACCTCCATTACTACTACTTACACTCCCGATTCCACCGATATTGACCAGCAAATAATGCTTTACTTAAATGCAACTAACGCTTGTGGAGATGTAAAAGACTCTGTTGTAATAAATGTTTATTCTCTACCTGTTGCAGGTGTAACGGCAAATGATACCGTAATTTGTGTTGGTGATTTATTAACTCTTACTGCAACCGGGGGAACAAGTTACGTTTGGAGTTCAGGTGATTTAGATAGTGTAATTTCTCCGAACCCGACTTCTGATATTACTTACATTGTTACTGTTACAAATCATGGTTGCTCATCAACAGATAATATTAATATTACCGTACATCCAAACCCTACTGTTAACTTAGGAGCAAATCAGGATGTTTGTATTAATGATACAATTATTCTTGATGCCTTAGTAGGTTTTACATACAATTGGTCAGATGGTTCCTCAAATCAAACATTCAATGTTACTGCGCAAGGTTCATATTCAGTTACAATTACCGACGGTAATACTTGTACAGACAGAGATACAGTTGCTTTTACCTACCATAACCCCATAGTTGACTTAGGTCCTGATCAGGATGAATGTCAGGGAACGACTATTCAATTAGATGCAGGCGGAGGATATTCATATCAATGGTCAAATACATTAACTTCTCAATCAATAGATGTAAATAGTACGGGATTTTATTCTGTTACTATTACAGATGGTAATGGATGTACTGATAGAGATAGTATTAATGTTTCTATAAATGCAAATCCTGTTGTTAATCTTGGAAACGATACTTCAATTTGTGCAGGAACATCCCTAACCCTGTCAGGAAACGGAGCGGTTTCTTACGCATGGGATAATGGCGTAACCAACGGAGTTGCCTTTACCCCTGTAGCAACAACAACATATACCGTAACAGGAACCGATGCAAGCGGATGTACAAATACCGATGCTGTATTGGTAACGGTAAATGCATTACCGACACCGGCAATAACAGGAACATTGAGCTATTGTGCAGATTCAAATACAACTCTGGTCGCAGGAGCCTATACATCATATAACTGGTCAACAACAGCGACAACACAAACTATAACTGCAACAGCAGGAACATACAATGTAACAGTAACTGATGCAAACGGTTGTACAGGTACATCAGCAAG
>JACQWN010000701.1 GCA_016209245.1 Bacteroidia bacterium | reverse complement strand
TACATATCTTTCTATTTTGATTGTTATACATCATGTATTAAAAAGAACGCTATTTTGCTTTTTTAGCAAAACAAAAATAAGAAAAAATATTCTTACATTGCTTTATACGCTGAAAAATTTTTTAGGTTATAAAATTTTGGGATTATTTATACGGAATGAAATTGAATTTGCAAACTATTTTAACAGAAAGGGCGAATGGGGGAACGGGCGAAACGGTGATATGTCGACGTTTCTCACCTTCTCCCCTTCTCCTTTTCCCTGTTTCTCCCATTCTCCCATTCTGATATTATTTTTTGCAAACCTGATTTCTTTGAGTATATTATCAATAATTTTATTGCCTTTAAATATAATTATCAGCAAAGAACGTTCAGCTTCATTTATAAATATTGAATGTAAATGGCACCTGAATTTGTACATTTACAGGTGTTGCATCACGAAACCCGGGTGTCCAGCGGGGCATTATACTAATAACACGAAGCGCCTCATTGTCTAATTCTTCATTTATACCACTATAGATTTTAGGACTTGTTACTTCACCGAAAGTATTAATTACAAAGCTTACAATTACCTGTCCGCACACTCTGTCGAGCTGTGAATTGACAGGATATCCGGTATTTTCTGCAATGAAAGCCTGCAATGCCGGTGAGCCGCCCGGAAATTCAGGCTTTTCTTCAAGCAGTGAGTATGCATAAATATCTCCCAAAATAGTTGTCTCTTTTTCTATATTATAAAAACTGGAATATTTGCATTTTCTTTCGTGCTTAAAATTAAAATTTACTTTCGATTTCAAACCGCCTTCTTCTTTATAAATCTTCCATTTTCCCTGTTCGCAACCGTTCACATAGCTCCCTTTTCTTTTGATATTGCCATTTTTATAATATGAGATATATTAATTTTTAATTCAGCTTCTCTGGAATCTGGTAAATAATAAGCTCTGTAAACCCCATTACCATCTTGAAAATCTTTGAGATCAATATTTTTGCCATTAAAATCATTTTGTTGAACAATGTTAAGCAATCGCCCTTCATCGAAAAATACTTCCAGAAACAAATTACCGTTTCTATAATATACCTTGCAATTGCCATTCAGATTGCCTTCTTTATAATGGCTTGATTCAAGCAGTTGAGCATTATTGTAATATTTTAAATAATCTCCCTCAAGAACACCGTTTACATAATTGCAGTGCAGCGATACCTGGCCATTTTCATGAAATAATCTGGTCTCACCATTTTTCGTATTATTACGGTAATTGATAATATACTCCGGTTTACCGGAAGGATAATTTTTTATCCATGTACTGTCCTTTTGATTATTCGTAAAATATTGTTCCGCCTTGATTTTTCCTTTGTTATAATAGAGCCATTTTCCGTTTTTTAAATCATTGGCGAATGTACCTTCGAATGTCAGGTCGCCTGAACCGTTATAAAACCGCCACAGTCCATGTCTTTTTCCTTCTGCGTAGCTTCCTTCATGGAGCAGGGTATTTTTATAATAATATTTATAAGGGCCTTCTTTAACAGAGTCCTGCCTGATAAAATATTCCTCCCTGATTGAATTGTTTTTGCCTTTTTGTATAATTGCCTGCTTTAAATCGGATTGAGCCATACCGAGCAAAACAGATATAAAACAAAACAGACAAAATGAAAAGGTCTTTTTCATAACAGGAATTGAAAAAACGATTATGCAAAGAAGCAAAAATATTAGCATTTTTTAGCAATTATAGCACTACTTTTTTGTAGAAAAGTTGTGCTTTAAGTAATTTTTATTTGAAAAATAATATATCTTTGCATAAAATTAAGAGAATATGCAAAAACGACAGGTACTGTTCCTGCACTCATTTTCTTCCGTTATACCATTATCTTCATATATTTTTTTTACACGCCAGCGAATATTTCTGCCTGTTTATCACACGGTAAGCAATACTATTCCTTCACACCTGAAATTTTTACACCATATCAGAAATGAAAAACTTTTTCGACAGGATTTGGATTTTATGCTTTCATATTTTAGGCCGGTTAGCTTAAAAGAGCTGCTGTCGTTTGTTTTATCAGGCGAAAAGCCCTCTGAAAATATTCTTTTTCTTTCGTTTGATGATGGTCTTAGTGATATTTATAATATTGCCGCTCCTATTCTTAAAGAAAAGGGTGTTCCTGCAACTGTTTTTATAAATACCGCTTTTCTCGATAATAAAGATTTATTTTACAGATACAAAGCTAGTATAATACTCGACCATTTAAGCAGAAAAACAGTTCCGGAATCACAGATTTCCATAATTAAATCGGTTCTTTTAAAATATAATATTTGCCCGAAGTGTTTAGCTACAGCTATTATTTCAGTCGCTTATTTGCAGAAAGCAGTGTTGGACGAAATTGCCGCAGTTCTAAACATAGATTTTAAGGAATATCTGAAAGTGCATCAGCCATATATGACTACTCAACAAATAAAGTGGCTGAAAAAGCATAATTTCTCGGTTGGCTCGCACAGCATTGACCATCCATACTATGGTGAAATTCCTCTTAAGGAACAAATAAAGCAAACTGCCGAAAGTGTAAAGGTTATTTCAAAGGTATTTGATGAACCAATAATGGCTTTTGCATTCCCCTTTACTGATTTTGGCGTAAGCAGGACTTTATTTTTAAAATTTTATGCCAGTATGTCATCGTTTATTGATATTTCCTTTGGTGCAGCAGGTTTAAAGAAGGATATTGTTCCGCAGCATTTGCACAGGTTCCCTATGGAAAATTCTCTTGTGCCGGCGAAAAAGCTCATTTGTTCAGAATACCTTTATTATATATTAAAAATGCCGTTAGGTAAAAACAAAATTAAAAGAAAATTGTAGTTACTATTTAGGATATGATTTTTAAATAGAGATTATTCCACCGAAGTACGAATTTGATACG
>JACQWN010000162.1 GCA_016209245.1 Bacteroidia bacterium | reverse complement strand
GTGAGTATGCCGAAATTTGTAAAGCGGCATTTGAAAAATACCAAAAAGTGTAAACTACTATGAAGCGATTTTGAAAAATGCCAAAAAATTTATTTAAAATAAAAAGTTTACATTTTTTTGTTAGAAATAAATAAATATTTATTTTTGGAGCGAATATTTTGTTATTTTAAACTGAATGTTATATGAAGTGTATAAAATTATTTCTTTTCATCATTCTCCCTTTATCTTTACTGTTTATTGGCTGTAAGAGTGATACACAAAGCACTACTGATTTAGTGCAGGATACCTTAATGTCGGATGTTGATGAAGATATTGATATTCCGGCAAATACAATAATTAAAGTGCCTTCTCCGGTCGAATTATATTTATTTATGGTTGAAGCTAAAGCTCCCTTTAATAAAGAGGCGATGAATCCAATTGAGAATGCAAAGCGGTACTTTACACGGGCATCAAAGTCCATTAATTTAGGAATTTTTGCTTCGGATTTGGCATATTGTACGGTATTTAGCAGGAACCAGGAAACTTTTTCCTATTTTTCTACAGCTAAAGGAATGGCCGATGAAATGGGACTGACTGAGGGTTTTGATGAAAAAATTGCAAAAAGAATAAACGATAATATTAATAAGGCGGATTCATTATATAATATTACTTCATCATCGTATGAAGCTATGACCTCATACCTTGAAAACCAGAAAGAAGGAAATATACTCCCGTTTATTTTTTCAGGAGCATGGGTCGAAAGTGTTCATCTTGCTATTAGTAGTATTGATAAATTTTCTGAAAACAGTGAACTTGTTCAGAGAGTCGCTGAACAACGATTTGTTTTACAAAACATACTTGAATATTTCAGAAGTATTCAAAAAACCGAGGATATGAAAAAACTTGAAAAAGGGCTTAAAGATATTCAGATTTGTTTCGATAAATTAGATAATAATATAGATGTTATCATTACAAAGGAACAATTTGAGGAAATAAAGACCAAAGTTGAACAAATAAGAAAAGAATTCATTAGTTAATCATAGTAATTTTTAATTTCATAGAATATGAAAACAAAATATTTTGTAAGATTATCTTTAATCCTAGTTTTTATTTTATCTCTCATTTATAATATTCAATCACAACCATGCAAATTCAAAAAAAGCGATTGTGAAATGGATGAATTGGGAGAAGATGTAGATATTTTCGGTGAGTATGACTATCGCAGTCAGTCTGCTTATGCTCAAATGTCACCCGGCGATAAGCAGGAAGTCAGATTTGTCGTTTATCGAGGAAAAGATTACCAGGTTTTTACTTGTCAGGACATGGACCTTGGTGATGTACAATTCCAGATTATTAAACCCCAGAAAAGAACTGAAAGGGTTATTAAAGACATTAAAGTAACAGAAGAAACAAAATACAAAACTGATGAAGAAGGAAATATTCTCTATAAAAAAGATGAGTTTAGCAATGATGCCATTGACGAAAAAACCGGTTTACCCATACCGGAACAAGTATTGGGGACTGTTAAAAAATATGATACTATCTGGGAAACAAAGCAATATACTGAAGAAACCGTATGGTTCGATAGTAATAGCAATAAAGAAGGAACCAAAATTTGGAAATATGATAATGTACAGCAAACCACCACATTAAGAGCCAGAATAATTGTCCCTGACGGCGACCCTGAATATATCGGGTGTGTAAGTATTTTAATAGGTTTCAGACATACCAATTACAATAAATTTGTTCGTGGTACTACTACAGCAGATTAAAACACTAATTTTCGATTTCTCTTTTACCGGTTCCGAGATAGATATTTTGATAGGATGTCCCACCTGATTTTACGTTAACTTCTATATTCGATGGTGCTGAAACTTCATTATCAGGAGTATTACCGCGTGTATAACCGGAACCCGCGTTTGTAACGAGAATATTTGTAACAATTCCACCGCCAATATCGGCAATTGCTGTTGCACCCGTGCCTGTGCCTGGAACATGTGCGCTGATTGTAACCGCAGGTGCTGAGTCATAACCGAATCCAGGATCTGTAAGGGTGATACTTGTAATTTTACCATCATCGCTAATATTGGCTGTCGCATGGGCCTGTTGGTTCAATGTTTGTGGATATATATTAACTGCCGGGGCCGATGTATATCCGGTACCTTGGTTAGTAATGGTAATATAATTTAATATTCCTTCATCCGATACAATGGCTGTTCCTTCTGCATCCTTGCTGCCGCATTATCAATCTCGATATTACTGACATAATAATACCGACCCCCTGCATTCCATGAAAAATCAACATTGGCATCGCTGGTCATATTAGTTCCTTCAACTTTTACTATAATATCGGTGATATTCATAAATTGACCGCCGTCATTAATTGTTATATAAGCAACATCACCCCCGATCCATGAAACATCTCCGTCGAAAGGTTCCTGCTCATAATTTATTGTATAGCTACCGGCTGAAAAATCTTCTCCCGACGACATTACAACAACGTGAGTAACTCTTCCGTTGTAAACATATGCTTGTAAAGAAGCAGTAGATGTTCCACTGAGGTTATCTATAGCAATATTATAATATGAACCTGAACCTGGTGTTTCATAGCTTGAGCCGTTATTTGAAAGGACAATTGCGTCAATTCCATTATCGTTATCAATTATTGCAATAGCTTGGGCTTGTTGTGTTATGGAATAGTTCGGTGCTCCAATAGAAACATAAGCGGGGGATATATCTTCGACAGGACTTGGTGCAATTCCATTTGTGCCGAAAATAGCTTTTACAGTCTGTACCCCTGCAACTTCAACTCCATTGAGAGTACTCATTAAAAGATTTTGGTCAACTTGAAAATCCTGAACATGAACTTCATAAACGAGACCATCGGCAGTTGCAGGTACTGTGATTTCAAATTCACCGCTTGTGTTTGTAGTAGCGCTTAATGACAGTCCGTCATATGAAAATTGGTCGAACATAGTATAACCGCTCGATGCAAATGTTCCCATATTGGTTTTAACAGTTGCCAGAACAGTCGCACCACTGGCAGCCTCTGTAGTTGTATTGGTTAAATCCGACTCGAATGTAAGCTTTCCTTCTATAGATGCATTAGAGGTTCCACTTACTGGAATCATCGGAACCAGCGAACTTGCATAACCTGGGTTTACTGTAATGGTATAATTCACTTCGGAATAACCTGTTAATTGTACTTTTACAGCTATAGTTCCCTGTTTCATCTGGTTAAAAACCACCATCCCTTTATCATCTGTTGTTTTAGAAAATACCTGACTGTTCTGTGCCGCAGTCACTACTGCACCTGACATGCTATTTGTGTTGCTGCCGGATTTGAGAAAACTATTAATTGCGGCATCAACCAGGTTTACTGTGTATTCCACCGCTTTGTTTAACGAATCAGGAACCGAATTAGTCAGCCGTATAGCTTCCTGTTCCCTTTGTGATAGCTCATCTTTTTTACATGCACTGCTAATTATTATCAACATGGCAGTAAAAATCGCTGTTTGAATGATTGTCTTTTTCATAATTTATTATTTTAAAATTGTTTTATAAACCTATTTTAATTGTTATTATAAATGAATTTTGCGAGTATTTATTATTTATATAGTTGTATATGCTACGATTAATATTTGATAAGCCGACACGGTATTTGAAATCAATGGCATAGTGGAAATTTCCTTTAAAGTTTATGCCGGCTCCGATAACTCCGGCATAATCGGTAGTAGTAAAGGCATCGGTAACATCTTGGGAACCCTCTTCAAATATATATAAGTAGTTTGGAAGGTTGGTTATGTCATAATTTTTTGCAGTAACTTTAAAAGTATAACCGAAAGCGCCACCGACAAGCACGACAGGATAAATGTCGTTATCGAAACCGGGAGCTTTGATATTAATAAGGATAGGAACATCAATTTTGTGCAAACGAACATCTGATGACCACCTTTGTAAATTGGAGGTAGTATTATAATAAATATAACTGGGGTCAACAGAAGCCGCTCCTTGTTGAGAATATAGAATTTCAGCAGAAACTCCGGCAAAGCTGGTTAATTCGGCACTGATATAACCGCCCCCAGTAAATCCTAAAAGATGATTAGTAAAGGAATTATAATTTCTAGAAAAAGCACTGAACGAGCATCCTATCTCACCACCATAACTTATGTTTTGTGCGTATGTGATATTGAATTCAAATATTATAAAAATAAACAATATCCATTTTACTAATTCAATTGGTTTCATTCCTTAAATATATTTAATTTTATAGCTACAAAAATAGTTATTTTTTATTAAAAAAAATATTTAAAACTTAGGTAAATAATTTGTTATACTGTGAAAGTTATAAATTTCTCATTATTTTATGGCATTTTGAAAAATGTCACCTTTTTCTATATATTTGCATAATTATATTACTATACATCAAACGGGATAAAATTCCGCATTTTACAATCGGCATATTAATAGCAATTATCCCACCGAAGTACGAACAAAATACGAACATACGAAGTACGAATTCGTAGTTCGTAACTTCGTAACAAATTCGTATTTCGATGGAATAATAAATGCGGAAATTTACCCCACATATAGTATAATATGAAAATAAAACATTTTTATATATTATTCTTTCTTTTAATAATATTATCTTTATGCAAAAAAGAGCATATCAACGATACGCCAGCAATTGATTATACTTATTTTCCACTCGATACCAATTCATGGCTCATTTATGATGTAGAGGAAATTCAAATAGATAATTATGATACACTCAGTCATCGTCACTATAAGCTTAAGGAGTCATTTGTATCTACGTTTATTGATAATGAAGGAAGAATAACTTATAGGATTGAAAGATACACCAAAGAGAACGATACTCTGCCATGGACGATAAAGGATGTTTGGGCGGCAAATTTATTACCGGGAGCAGCTCACAAAGTTGAAGAAAACATACGATATATTAAGCTCGTTTTTCCAGTCGCTCTTCATAAATCATGGAACGGGAATGCCTATAATCATTTAGATGAACAAATTTATGAAATTACTGCACTTAATGAACCTGAAAGTATTGATAGTCTTGACTTTGATAGCGTTTTAACAGTGACCCAACAAGATGATGAAAATTTAATTGAAAAAAAATACTTTATTGAAAAGTTTGCTAAACATTTTGGTTTAATTTATAAGGAAATAATAAAAGTAGAGGCAGACTCTCAGGGCGATCCTGATATAATGAAGAGAATGAAAAAAGGATATATTTACCGTCAAAAAATAATTTTTTAATTAGCTGTCAGACACTTTTTCAACATATTAATTTTAAATTGATTCCTGTTTAATTTTATAATAGAATTATTGGCATTTTTCAAAATGCCTATTTAAAATGCCTATTTTTTAGTTTACAATTTTAATAAAAATAGTGACAAAAGAAAACACCTTTGAGTATGCCGAAATTTGTAAAGCGGCATTTGAAAAATACCAAAAAGTGTAAACTACTTTGAAGCGATTTTGAAAAATGCCGAATTATTAATTAAAAATATTACTAAAAGTATCTGACAGCTATATGATTATTAAAAAAATATTTCATCCATTAATTCGCATAATAAATGAAAACTAACTTTTTTTATATTATTATATATTTTTTAATAGTATGCGATATACACTCCCAAACCGCACCGGGCAAATATTGGATACGTTTTACCGATAAATACAATAATGATTATTATATTGAAGACCCCGAGGCATTTCTTTCGGAAGAAGCTATACAGCGAAGGCAAAATCAGGATATTGCGATTGTGGAAAATGATTTGCCTGTTACAACACAGTATATAGATAGTCTTAGAAATCTTGGGCTTAATATTATCAATATTTCAAAATGGTTTAATGCTGTCACTATCGAATCCACCGATACGGTGCTTCTTGATACAATTACACAGATTTCTTTTATCGCAGGCAAAGAGAAAGTGCTGCGAATTAAAACAAACCCCGATAGACAAGAGCCGGTTAACTATGATATTTCGAATTATTTGAGAAATATTTATAGTGAGCTTGGCGTTGCAGTGCGATGTATTGAGCCTGTCGAAATAAGCCAGTCGAACTGTCGAACTAAAACTTTAAAGACAGCTTTTAATTACGGGCCTGCCGCTCATCAGCTCGAGATGCTTAATGGTCACTTATTGCATGACATTGGTTACCAAGGCCAAGGTATTAAAATTGCAATAATTGACGCAGGTTATTTATATCTCGATGTGCATCCTGTGTTTGACAGTCTGCGAAACAGCGGAAGAATATTAAGCATGAGAGATTTTGTTGACGGAGATAATGATGTTATTTCACACCATACACACGGAATGAATGTTTTATCAACTATGGCAGCATGGCTCGATGGACAAATGGTTGGTACAGCGCCAAAAGCCAGCTATTTACTTCTGCGCTCCGAAGATGCTTCCTCAGAATACCGCATTGAAGAGGATAACTGGATTTCGGCTGCCGAATTTGCCGATAGTGCGGGAGCAGATATTATCAATACTTCTTTGGGCTATAATCTTTTTAACGATTCCATTCAGGATTATTCAATTTCCGAACTTGACGGAAACACTGCCAGAATTACAGTTGGTGCTGATATTGCCGCATCTAAAGGTATCTTAGTTGTTGTTAGCGCCGGCAATGATGGGGCTTCAGCTTGGCATTATATTAATTTCCCGGCTGATGCAGATAGTATTCTGTCAATAGGTGCTATTAATGCTGACAGCTCATATACATTTTTTAGCTCAACAGGCCCTACAGCCGATGGAAGGATAAAACCCGATATAGTAGCCCAAGGAAAAGATACTTATATTGCAAACTCCATTGATGGTTTTGCTGTTGGAAACGGTACTTCCTTTTCATCCCCGATAATAACCGGATTAGCCGCTTGCTTATGGCAAGCGCATCCCGAAGTTCCAAATATGCAACTGATTGAAGCTATCAGGCAAAGCGCTGACCAGTATCAAAATCCCGATTCCCTCAAAGGATATGGAATTCCTGATTTCTATATGGCGCATAATATTCTGAATATAATAAAAATCAGCAGAGAAACTGGAAATGACATTGTGAAACTTTACCCAAACCCTTTTATCTCCTCACTAAATCTTGAATATTATTCACCCGACACTCAGGAAGTAAAAATCGAAATTTATGATATTTCCGGAAGGATTATTATGTCTTTTAAGCAATATATCAAACCTTTATCACGCAATTTGATATATATTGCTCCTTCAGCTTTTTTGCAATCGGGAATTTATATAGTCAATATTTTTTCGAATAAAGGTATTCAAAATTTCAGGATAATAAAGTGTTAAAGTGTTAAAGTGTTAAAGTGTTAAAGTGTTAAAGTGAGAAGCAAGAGATGAAAATGGAACAGGAAGTTTTATCGTTATCTGAGCTTAACAAAAAAATAAAGAATTGCATTCAGGATTCTTTTCCATGTATTTATTGGATAATCGGTGAAATAAGCGAACTCAGGCTGAACCGGAACGGACATTGTTACCTTGAGCTGATTGAAAAGGATAATTTATCCGATAAAATTATTG
>JACQWN010000700.1 GCA_016209245.1 Bacteroidia bacterium | reverse complement strand
CGAATAAGTTCCAGCGGCTAATCCTATGCGGTCTTCAGTTGTAATGCTGTCATTCCATAGATATGTATATGGCGAAGTACCGCCTGAAGCCGTAATATTTATTGTCCCGTTATCATTACCCCCCCATGGATTGGTGTATGTATGAGTAATAGCCAGTGCAGCCGGTTCTGTAATTTCTGTTGTATCAATTAATGTACAATTATGAGCATCGGTAATAACGACAATATAGCTATCTGCATCCAGACTATCTAAATCTTCAGTAGTAGCGGGTATGGGTGTATTCCATAAATATAAATAAGGTAGTGTTCCACCATTTACTTCGAGATTTATTACTCCGTCGTTTCCTCCGTTACATGAAACCATTGTATCGCTAAATAAAGTACTGAGGGCTACCGGTTCGGTAATTTCAATAGAGTCGGATAATGAACAATCGTTATCGTCTGTAATAGTGATATAATAAATATCTGCTGTCAGACTATCCAAGTCTTCAGAAACATAAGTTGTATCGCTATTTGACCATAAAAATGTATATGGCTGCGTGCCACCTGAAACATCGAGGTCAATAGCGCCGTTACCTGAACCATAGCACGAAATCATAGTTGCCGTATATGGCGCTTCTATAGCAGTTGGTTCTGTAATTTCAGTAATATCGGTTAAAGTACAGCCATTTGCATCTGTGATAGTTGCAACATATATTCCTGCGGCAAGTTCCGATATTGAATCTGCAATTGTACTATCCGGCCATAAATATGAATATTCCGGTGTACCGCCTGAAATATCAATATCAATAGCTCCGTTACTACCGCCGAAGCAAGAAACCATTGTTGCAGTATGTGTACTATTAATAGCGGCTGGTTCTGTAATCGTAATAATATCAAATGACTGACAACCTATACTATCGAATACTGTCACTGTATAATCACCGGCGCATAATCCGACTGCTGTCAGTGTGGTTTGAGCCAATGTATCATTCCATAAGTATTCATATGGTAGTGTACCACCATTTATTGTAACTGTAGCATCTCCGTCACAATCTCCATAACATAGATTATTTGTTGATGATGTGATTTCAGCAACAAGTGTAGTGATGTTATTTACCGTTGCATTTATTGATTCTGTACATCCATGATAATCTGTTACAATTACATTGTATATTCCAGCGAGGAGGTCAATAGCTATAGAATCGGTTTGCAAGTTATTCCATAAATAAATATATGGTGGTACACCGCCAGTTGGAGTAACGGTAGCTGAACCGTTATTCATTTCGCAATCTGCATCTATTACTGATATGGATAATATTATTTCAGGGTCGTCTTCTATTCCGACAGAATCGAATGCTTCACAACCATTTGCATCAGTAATAGTAACATAATATGTATTAGCGGTAAGATTTGGAGGATCAGGGATAGTAGCACCATTTGGTGACCATAAATATGTATAAGGCTGAGTTCCTCCGATAACAGTTAAATCAGCAGAACCGGTTGCAGAACCATTACAGGTTGCATCTGTTCCGACAAGAGATGTAACCTGTAATAAAACAGGTTCGGTAATCGTTGTTGAATCAATTAATGTACAACCATTATCATCAGTAATTATTACAATGTATATACCTTGTGCAAGATTATTAATATCTTCAGTTGTATCTGAAGTTGACCATAGAAATGAATATGGATCAGTTCCGCCGGAAACGGTAAGGTCAATTGCGCCGTTAATTTCTCCGAAGCATGAAATATTTGAAACATCAAATGACGCCTCTAATGCTGCAGGTTCAAAAACATTTATCGCCCCGGTTACATTGCATCCATTATCATCAGTGACGGTAACCGTATAAGTACCGCCGTCAAGATTTGATAAATCTTCAATAGTATCACCTGTTACCCATTCAATTGTATAAGGTGTAGCACCGCCGGTGATAGTTAAATCAATACTGCCATCACCATCGTCGTGGCAAAGTATATCGGTTACGACGTATGTTATAGCTAAATCGCTCGAGTCGGCAAGAGTGACATCTCCGGTTATTTCACATCCGAAATTATCGGTAACGGTGTATAAATAGGTGCCTTCGGCAAGATTGTCAAGATTTGCAGAGGTTTCACCGGTTGACCATTCAATATAATAGGGTATTCCACCGCCTGAAATGGATAGCTCAATAGTACCATTGTCAAATACGCATGAAGGATTTGTGAATGATTCAACAACTGAAAGGGCTTCTGCAGGTGCTGAAATAGTAATTGATTCTATAAGAATCGTTGGGGCAATTGCACAAGTAGTTACAGTTACAGTATATGTTCCTTGGGTCAGCCCTGTAAGGGTAGAATTAATAGAATCGGTTGACCATAGATATGTAAAGCTGTAATCGCCTCCTGCTGCAAAAGCAGTAGCTGTTCCGTCATTTGCCCCGAAACAGGTTACGTTTGTAAAGTCAACTGATAGCACGAATTCATCGCATTGGGGAGCGGGATTTCTGAACATATTTAATCTTACCATTGGTGTTCTTGTTGTATAGTACCATGTTGTTCCAAGTCGTAATACTGTTTCAAACTGGTATGCATGATGGTTGGGATGGCTCATATCATTGCCGAACCATAGTGTATCTTGACCCCATGTACAGCTAATCACAGCATCGTACCAGTCATTACCTGTTATATATTCTTGTAATCCATCTTCAGATGTCAGCTTAAGAGTAACCCAATTATCAATATCTTCAGGTTGGATAATATGCTCTTCAGAATCAATAATAAGTATCCTGTCCTGAATTACTGCATCATATCTCCAGACTTCAGCGGTAATAATAGTTCCCGGAGTTGTGCGGTAGTCAATAAATACCGATACGGAGCTTACTGTATCGTCAATAGGGACAAAGTAAGATAAACCCATGGCATCGCCGTCAGCGGCATCAATATACACTGAAGGAGAAGTAACGCCGGTTTGTGTTCCATGGTCATGAGCATATACTGAATCGTTTGTTATAAATGAAATGCTGGTAGAATTATCGCCCGGAGCTTGTTCGGTTGCATCTGAAAAAGTTGTAAATGTAGCGGTATATTCCGCTTTCATAAAAGGTGGCTCAAAAAGAGAATCCATCCAGATTGTATCTTTTGTAGCATTATCCCATACCCCGATGGAGTCGGTAGTCCAGTCATATACTTCCATACCGGTTTCGTTAACAATATTTAAGTTGAGCGATACATTGTCTTGGGGAAGATTTCCGGTATTTTCAATTTCAGCTCCAGGTCTGTACCATCCAAGATAATATTTAGGCAGCATATACACAAAGCCGGTATTCTGATAATAATAAGGTATATTTCCGACATTAAGAACCAAATCATAATCAGGGGCTTCAGTAACCACAAGGTCGTCAAGCATCCATGCATAATCCCAATCGCCTCTGAACCGGAATCGGAACCATACCTGCGGTTGATTTGCAGCTGCGCTCGTAATATTAACTTTAATATATGCAGGTCCTGCATTTCCTTGACCGACATCGTTTACCAGAAAAGGTATCCATGTATTGTTGTCGGTGCTGACTTCAACATAGCATGTATCTTCCCATCTGCGGTATTTGTTATAAAATTCAATTTGCACGGCAATATTATTGCTCATATCAATAGGATCTGCAGTTGTTAGCCAAGCATCCTGGCGGATTATTCCATCGTCTTCATTTCCGCATAGGGTTCCCGTGTAATCGGAATTAAACAATGCAATGCCGTTTGATGCGGTTGGTGATACAAGATATGTAATCCCATAAAGCTGGGTACAATTATTGACTGGTGTTGGCGTGCAAATAATCCATTGCTGGCAATCGCCTGTATTGCTTCCAGGTTCCCAGTCATCGGGGTTTGAAAAATCATTTGCCCAAATTGTATCTCCTGTAGCTTTTAACGATTTTTCCTGAAAAACGAGAGAATATTCCGGACCTAATACGGTATTATCTTTATATCCCGGTTTTAATTGGGCTTCAGGAAGTTTCGGCAGGTGCCACAGTGAGCCTGTCGAACTGTTCGATTGTGCAAATATAAATGCCGAAAAAGCCACCAATAAACTTAAAATTGTAAATTTTTTCATAGTACCTGATTTTTAATTAAACATTAATTTTTTTGCAAAGATAGAATAAATTAAAATTAAAAAAAATTTTTATACATATATTAATCTTTTTCATACTTCCGTATAATTTATTCATCATTTAGAAAAAATTTCAACAGCTTTTTTAAGAGGTGTATCAATATAATAAATTACAGGGAAGTAACCGTCATTATCAATAATATTGCGTGCTATATGTGCCTTTAAGTGTGTATCAAGTATTTCTTTTGATTTTTCTATTTCCTGCTGATTCCTTTTTACCCCTTTTATGTCGGAATACTTAATAAATCGTTCTAAAATATTTTGCTTGTTCAGGTATTTTAAAATATCTTTAGCAGTATTAAATTTATTCAGGATGGTCCTGTTAGTATCGGCAAATTCGAAAGCGAATTTATAAATCAGCCCTTTATTAATACAAGATGTGAAATAATGTGTAATACCAGCAGTATCAACAGGGATAAAAATATCAGGCATAATTCCGCCGCCACCGTAAACCACTTTTCCTTTAGGTGTATAATATTTCAACGAATCCTGGAATTTAATACTGTCTTTTT
>JACQWN010000699.1 GCA_016209245.1 Bacteroidia bacterium | reverse complement strand
AATACAATATAAACGCCTCTGTTTAATCCAAGACTTTTGCAATAATATGCGAGTTTTTTTTTTTTTTTTAAAAATTGCGCCTCGTAATAAAATATCTTTGTTTCTATTATATATTCATCTCCCTTCACATTTATTATTAAATCGCTTTTTCCAAGTCCTGTATCAGCTTCGCGATAACTTTTCCCATCAATCATTTGAAGGAATGACTGGATATATGTCTCAAAACTATAGATTAACGCAGCTTCTTTTATTGATTTGTAATTACCTTGTTCGTCTTTTTCCCTGAAATACCTGAAACTACGACGCTTTACATATTCTTTGTATTTTTCAATTATTCTGTCTGTTTTTAGTTTTCCCTGTTTTGTAATAAAGTCATTTACATTTATGCTTCTTTGTATTGTTTTACTTTCTCCATTTTCATAAGGATAAAAGTAATCCCATAAGCATTTTTTATACATCGGAACCCAGAATTTCACATTACCATCTTTGTCCTCCTCTATTACTCCATTTGTATGTAGCTCTTTTACTGCAGGTTTATTAATTCTAAATTTTTCTTTAATCTCTGTAAAAAGTAATTTTTCAATAAAGCTGCGATGTTGTTTAGCTTTATTAATAATATTAGAAATATTTTTATCAATGGCTTTTCTTAAATACCAGTCTTCAACTTTTAGATAATCGTTATAATCAATTCTTTTCTTATCCGGATTATCTTCTACAAGTTTCCATGCAAAGCCGTTAACAAGTCCTGGTTGTCCTGCCGTAATGTATGCAATTTTCTCTTTAACTTTTTGAGCAAATAATTGACCTGTTTCCTGTTCGTGTTGTTCAAGTAGTTCATAAACCTCCTGTTGTGTAAAATAATCTATTGGTAAGTTATCGGCAATATTAAAAGGACTGGCATGATCCTGAACAACTCCGACAATATTTGTCACTCCTACTAAAATAACACTTTTTAAGCAGTGGTTTTCACGTGAATGATAAACATTACGGATTGAATGAAGAAATTGACCGAATATTTCAGGATTCAGCCCTTCAATTTCATCTATTAACAGAACTAATTTTTTCTTATCAGTTTTTTTTATAGATTTAGAAAACTCAGTAAAAGATTTGTTAGAAATTATTAAATCATATTTTTGAAATTCAATTTTCAATTCATCTAATAAACTTTCTTTTGTGCAATCCAAATAATTTTCAGTATTAATTAAAATTGAATTATAACTCAATTTTTTTAAATCTTTTCGTATAATTTCTAAATAAGTACTTTTCCCTGTTTGCCGAGGCGCCCAGATAGTAAAGTATCTATTTCGATTGACAAAATCAATGCCCTTTCTTATTAAATCCTTCCGCATTAATGTATAATGTTCTTTAGGAATATTTGGTCCCGATGTGTTAAAATATCTCATTTATAATTAATTTTCTACAAAATTAATAAAATTAGCCGGTTTTACATAACTCATGTTACGCAATAATTTGCTTTACCCTGAATAATTCATGATTTTTTTTAATATATATATATCAGTAGCCCCGTCTTTGTGCCACCGCTAAAGCTACGGCGACACGCGGTTAAGGCAGGGTTAAAGAAAACAACATCGCCACTCCCATCCTCTGTGAAATTTTGAAAAATTTAAATTTTACAAAATTTTACAGAGAGAGGCAGTAAAAAGACATTTTTTGTGTCTCCGCCCTAAAGGACGGAGCTAAGGAATTAAATGATGCAAATCAATGATTTATCTTAATACTATCAGGCGATAGGCGTTGAATACTATCAAGCCGGACTTTTTCAATGCTGTCTTTTTCAATTTTAATGACATCAATCTTGCTGGAAATGATGGGTTCGAGATTAATATGCTTGTTCAAATCTGAAAGTACCGCCCTTTTTGTAAGGTCAATCTCAGAAATGTTACTATGATAACCTTCGGCTTCAACAGTCATTTTATATTTTTTACCCGGTATCAGCACTAAAAGATATTTTCCTGTTTTAATATTTGTTCGGTATATTCCCTGTAATTCATTTTTCTCATTATCAATAATTATGATGGTAGCTTTCAATGTTTTAAAAACCGGTTCATTTGTTGAAACTGTACCCTTTAGTAAAACTCTGTTTTCTAAAGCCAGTTCCATAGTAACAAAATAAATATCGGCATTACTAAAGCCTTCAGGGCGGTTTGATGAGAAATAACCGTGCTTTGCATCGGCGGAAACAACGAAATAAATATCATCGCCGACAGTATTAATAGGATACCCAAGATTTTCAGGTGCCGACCACCAAAGCTGATCTTCATCGAGCAATTCCGATTTAAAAATATCGAATTCACCCATATTTTCATGCCCTCTCGAGCTGAAATACAAAATTTTTCCATCAGGATGGATGAACGGAGAATCTTCATCGTAAGATGTGTTTATAGTAAGTCCAAGGTTGGTCGGAGGCCCCCAACTGCCGTTTGGCAACTTTCTTACAAGATATAAATCCAAACCGCCATAACCTCCGGGACGATTACTTGAAAAATATAACACAGTCTCATCAGGCGAAAGACATACACTGGGCTGTAAATTTCCGGGTGAATTTATTTCACTTTGCATTATTTCAGGGTTTGTCCATTTTCCGTCAATAAATTTAGTAATGTAAATATCACCGCCTGTTAAATCTTTATTTGTACGGTACATAAACATTGTCTGTCCATCCTGGGATAGCGATATACAAGCGTCGTGAGTTTCGGAATTGACAGGCGGTCCAATATTTATCGGGTCAGTCCATTGGCCTAGTCGGTTAAACGACTGATAAATATCCTCGAAATATTCTCCTTTAGGATCCTTTAAATTACCTATGCTTCCTTCACGCCGGGATGTAAAAAGGAGTATGCTTTCATCGGATGAAATTACAGGTACGTATTCCGAAAAAGGTGTATTAACGGGCTTCCCGATATTCCTGATTTCAACATTTGCTTTTTTGCAATTAATATTTTAGCAGTCTCCGATTTGTCAAGATAATAATCAATAAAATCATTATCAAAGGCTTTAGGCGACTTCTGAGCTTTATAATATTGATAAGCTTCGATAGCTTTATCAAGCTGTTGTTGCCTGTGTTCAATCCTTCCCAGATAAAAATAGGAATCTATAAATTTTTCTTTTGCTTTTTCAAAATATTTCTGAGCCCCTGTAAAATCCCTGACAGTATTGAAATAGCATATTCCAAGCTTGTAATTTAGCTCGGGATTTAAGCTATCAGACATATACAATTCAAGAAATAAAGGAAAAGCAATTAAGAAATTGTCGTACTGATAATAAAACTGTGCTTCGTCGTATTTACGTTTATATTCACGACTAACTTTGGATTCCTGTGCTTGTAATATAGCACTAAAAAATAAAATATGGATTAAAATATAGGAAATCAGTATGTTCCTGCTGTGCATTTTATTACTATTCAGTTACCAACTTTTTACGAATTGCACAAAATTATAAATAAAAAACCACTATTCGTAATATAATTTT
>JACQWN010000698.1 GCA_016209245.1 Bacteroidia bacterium | reverse complement strand
TCGATTTGATTGATTACCAGATATTTAACAAATTCAATTAAAAAATAATTTGTGAAAATCTGTGTAATCTGTGGCTTAATTTTCTATTTTTCAATTTATATTTAGTTTATAATCAATCATTTAAATACCGTGAACGGTTATATAAATTCATACATTTAATTCCTGAAGTTGGCAATTGACAAAAGGCAGTTGGCAAAGCGTCCTTGCCAACTGCCTGTACAGACACGGTGCACCGTGTCTCTGCATTGCCAACTTAATATAATATGGATTGATTTATATAAAAAAACGAGAAAATGACAGTAACCTGAAAAATGGAACTATGAAAGCAATAATCATAAACATATTGTTAAATCTTGTTTTGTTTATTCCAGTTTCTATTTTTGGTTCAAACTATATACAGCTTTCCGATAGTGCAGAGGTCGGTGTGCTTACATGCACTCCGGGAATCGAATTATATGCTTGTTTTGGACATACGGCTATCAGAATCTGTGACCCTGCTTTGCAGATTGATGTGGTGTATAATTACGGCACCTTCAATTTTAACACACCATATTTCTATTATAAATTTATTCGCAGAGAATTGGATTATATGCTCACCCGCGAACCTTATTATTTTTTTGAAATTGAATATAAAAAAGATAACCGGAAAGTGACTGAACAAATGTTGAATCTGACAAAAGAACAAAAACAAACGATTTTTGAGTCACTTGAAGATAACTACCTTCCTGAAAATATGTATTACCGTTATGATTTTTTCTTCGATAACTGCGCTACTAGAGTCAGGGATATTATTGAAAAAGGTTTACAAAACAGTATCATATATGATTATACCTCGATTGTTCACGAACATTCTTTCCGGGAATTAATAAAACCATATATAAGTAATCAATATTGGCCGGACTTTGGTATTAATATCGGACTAGGACTTCCGACTGATAAAATTGCAACGCCTCATGAATATATGCTGCTTCCTGATTACATTCAACAGTTTTATGCAAACGCATTAATTAAAACTTCAGATGGAGAAAGACCGCTTATTAAGAAAACTACCGTACTTATTAATGCCATTGATACGCTTAAGAAAAATGATCTTTTATTTATCATCCGCCCTGGCTTTGTTTTTTGGCTGTTATTTGCAATCGCCTGCATAATTACTGTTTTTAATTATTTTAGAAAAAAAATATCATGGTGGTTCGACTTTATATTATATTTTGCCACAGGACTTTTAGGAATAATTCTCATTTTTCTCTGGTTTTTTACCAAGCATGGAGTAACTGAAAATAATCTGAATATACTATGGGCGGTGCCTTTGCACTTTATAGTTGCTTTCTTGTTTATTCCAAGGTCGAAAAGCAGGTTTGTCTTTATATATATATTTATTACCGGCATTATTGCTTTGTTATCACTTTTGTCTGCACCGGTCTTGCCACAGACGTTTCATCCGGCAGTAATACCTATTCTTTTAACTATTATTGTCCGAAGTGCAGTTGCCAGTTGGAAGCACAAATAGATAACCGCCACAATGGTGGTTACACACACGTTAACAACAAGGCGGTATGCGAACCCGACAACAATAAAATACTGACAAATAAAATGGTTTGAGATTAAAAAAAATTGAAGACAAAAGACTTAGATTTTCCCCGACCCACGAAAAAGAAAAATTATTTTGGAAAATTATTCAAAAATAAATCGTATTTTTGACTTTTGATTACATGATATTATTTCAAAATAAAGATTTTAGAATTTATGAATACAATTAATGTAACATTATCACTACCTGTCAGGCTTTATAATCATTTGATATCATACATACCTGGCGATAAAAGTCATCATTTTATCGTAGATGCCATTGAAGAAAAGTTAAAGCAGGAGGATAAAAGACTTAAATACCTTATGATAGAAGGCTACAAAACTACAAGAGAAGAGGATAAGAAATTAACAATAGAATTTGAGCAAGCAGACTTTGAAAACATTGATTAATTCATGAAAGCCGGTGAAGGCAATTTGGAAACCGATTCAAAAGTAAAAGCAAACCAGATTCGCACGATTGATAAAAAAAGATTGGGTGAAATGATTGGTACAATCAGTAAAGAAAAAATGCAAGAAATCGAAAAAGCTATTTTAATACATCTTGATATAAAAATAAAGTAATTACTAAAAAAAGGAGGTGAAAAAAAAAACTTGAAACCTTGATTAAACAAGTAAAAATAAAATAAAAAGCGTAGCTTTTATTCTTATTTCTGAAAACTGGTAATTTTCATTTACGACAAGAATAATAAGTAATACGCTCACGCAAAAGCGTGGGCGAAACTTATTTGTCGTAAAGGTATACCAGTACCTCAGAAATGAATAAGGCTTCAGTCCACGCTCTTTATTTGTAAACATTATTAACTGCTTTTTGGACTGGAGCAAAACAAAAAATTAAATTATATGAAAAAGATTTTTACAATTTCAGTTTTGCTCTCCTTAATTGGATTGAGCGGTGTTGCCCAGGAAAAAATATTCTTTTGCAAAGGGACAAGTACTGACAGAGATATATACATGATTAATCCTGATGGTACTGGTCTATTGCCTGTAATACAATGGTCTGGTTCTGACGAACGATTACCACGAATATCGCCTGATGGAACAAAATTAGCTTTTACATCAAATAAAACAGGTGGTATTTTTCAAGTATGGATTTCCAACATTGATGGTACAAATGCATATCAGGTAACTAATGTTTCAATCGGTGCAGCTTGGGGTTTTTCGTGGCATCCAAATGGTCAATATATTTTCTTTGACAATGCAAAGGGAAACGAGGATAGTCAAGTTTGCAAAATAAAAACCGATGGAACCGAGTTTGAAATTTTAGTAGATAATATTGGTTACTGTGAACACGACATAAATAGTGAAATAAATCCTGTTGATTCTACAAAATTACTTTATATGCATGACCATTGTTGGAATCCAACATCAAGTACATTTGTTTACAATTTACAAACGCAATCTGAAACAATGATACTTAACGGTTCTTCTTTAAGCAAAGCTCATAGTAGTCACCGTTGGAGTCATGACGGTACAAAAATTTTGTTATTCATAAGAATCTACAGCGGTTACGGTAATAATGGTTACGGGTTATGTTTGGTATGAAAGTGAGACACTTTTATTTTACTTGCAAATATAAAATCATATTTATAATTTTAAAAAAATTATAATAAATTTTAGCGATTATGTCACTTTTTATATCAAATTTTTGATTTCACCAAATCTTTT
>JACQWN010000697.1 GCA_016209245.1 Bacteroidia bacterium | reverse complement strand
CCGCGGAATTGCTTATAATAAAAAGGGGTTATATGATAAAGTAATAAGTGATTATACAAAAGCTATTGAAATAAATCCACAATATGCTGTGGCTTATTACAACCGTGGAATTGCTTATAATACTCAAAAGTTATATGACAAAGCAATAATTGATTATACAAGAGCTATTGAAATAAATCCGCAATATGCTAAGGCTTATAGCAACCGTGGACTTGCTTATTATAAACAAGGTTTATATGATAAAGAAATAAGTGATTATACAAGAGCTATTGAAATAAATCCACAATATGTTGAGGCTTATTACAACCGTGGAATTGTTTATAATAAAAAAGGGTTATATGATAAAGCATCACAAAATTTTTATAAAGCAGGGGAATTTTTTGAAAAACAAGGAAATACAGAAATGGTAATGAGGGCTTTTGAATTGGCAAAGAAATTAAAATAACGGAATTATCGTGCGCTGAGGCTCTTTTCTGGTAGCATATCTTCAACTCTCAGATGATGTAAATTATCAAATCTATGATGAATATTTTTTTATATATTTGTCAAACCAAAAAGTTGCATTTGTGACTTGAATTCAGCTAACACTTCAATAAAATTTTAAAAAATACTCATTACAAACTTATATAATATAAGTTCAAATTGCAAAAATATAATGCTAAATTTATTCTTATAGCTCCGAAATTTTTTATAAAAGATTACGAATACTATGTTATAAACCTACCTATAATTGGTTGAACAAATACATAAAAGTATAAAATATTGAATTTCTATACTTTGGAATATTTGTTTATTAGACGTGAATAATTGTTATTACAGAAAAATAATTGCCGGTAGTTTTACAATTCAGAGTAAAATTTGGTGCAAATTTTGGTGCAAACAAAAAGTTTATCATATTTTATATTTTTCTGAAAAGCTTGATTTTATAAGAGCGGGAAACGGGATTCGAACCCGCGACCCTCAGCTTGGGAAGCTGATGCTCTGCCAACTGAGCTACTCCCGCATTTTTCTCAGGCTTTATACTTTCGGCATAAAGCCCGTAACTAACCTGAGCCTTCCACGGGATTTGAACCCGCGACCTGCTGTTTACGAAACAGCTGCTCTACCACCTGAGCTAAGAAGGCAATTTAATAGCAAAAATACTTATTTTTTTTAAAAAAAATTATTAATTTTAGACATTTTTCATAAATAGAAAAAAGTTGTTTACAATTTATAAGGTTTTTTTACAAAAAAAGTGTAAGCCGAGAAATGAAAAATGCCATTTTATGCATTTAAAAATATTCTTTGTAATCTGTAAAAATTGAAAACTTTAATTCTTTTAATAGTAGCTGTAACCGCAATAATACAAATATATGCCCAGGAACCTGAAGCTGTTCAGATAGATGGAAATGTTATGTATGATACATTGCGTGGTATTCCTTTTGCCCATGTTTACGTAAAAAACAGCAACCGCGGCACAATATGCGATTTCTGGGGGTATTTCAATTTTGCAGGGCTAATCGGTGATACTTTAATATTTTCATCAGTAGGTTATAAAAAAAACATGTTTGTCGTTCCGCAAAACATTTCCGATAATAAATACTCAATTGCTGTTTATCTTGAAAAAGATACAATTACACTTCCTGATGTAGATATTTATCCATGGAAAACATTTGAGCAATTCAAGACTGTGGTTTTGAATATTGAAATTCCTGAAGATGATTATGAAAGAGCCCTGAAAAATTTTGCAAAGCTTAAAGAACAGATGCAGTATGAAGAGGCAATTGCCGATGCCAATCTGAATTATAAATATTTTATGCGGGAAAAATATGACCAGTTATATTATGCAGGTCAAATCCGCCCTTTAAGCATATTCAATATTATAGCATGGGCAGAATTTTTCAAGGCAATTAAAAATGGTGATTTCGACAGAAAGAAGGAAAACGACGATTAGCAATTATGACAGGTTTGTGAAACAAACCTGTCATAGTTGTAATATGTCTTACTTCGGGGTAATACTCACGACAGGTATTTCAGAAGTATGAATAATTTCTTTTGCTGTAGAGCCGATAAAATTTTCAGTAATTTTATTTTCTTGCTGGGTCATTATAACCATCAAGTCGCCGTCAATCTCATATGCTTGATTTAGAATTTGCTTAGCAAGACTATCAGAGCTTGCGCCTGCTTTTATAAATTTAGTTACACAATCAATCCCTTGTTTTTCAATTATCTTTTTAACCTGGTCTAATTGATTTTCTAACCTTGCAACAAGATGAGAATCTTTTGATGTAGAAACTGAAATGGCATAAACAGTTGATCTGAAATATTTTGCTACATTTACAGCATGTCCTACCTTTTGTTTAGTTTCTTTGGTCAAATCCAATGGCAGCACCACCTTCCTGCAATCTCTCGATGTGCGTTTCCCTTTAATTGTTATTACCGGGCATTTTGCTTCACGTACCAGACGAATTGAATTAGAACCAATAAGCCGTTCTTTTAAATTATCTCTGATTATAGTACCGACAATCAAAAATCTTGTATTTAGCCGGTCGGTGATTTCAATGATTTTATCAATCAGCTTTCCTTTCTCGACAATTGTATTGACCTTTATACCTGTTTTTTTGGATATTACCTCGGCAAACTCATCAAGTTTCTTTTTGTATTTTTCGCCTACATCTTCTTTTTCTTTTGCTGTAAAAATACTCCAAAAAGGGCTGCTTTCAATAATTACATGCAAGAGGGTAATTTCTGCATTTACCATGCGTGATATACTGTAAGATTCTTCCAGAGCTAATAATGATTGCTCGCTAAAATCTATCGGGATTAAAATATTATTTTTTTTCGTATCCATAAATAAGAAATTTAATTTTTTGCAAAGATATTAAATTTTACAAAAGAATTACTTTTCTGGTGATTTTATTTGTATTTGTATATCAGCGTTGAATAAGTAATTTTGTGAGCTTAATTTTTGATGGATATTTAACCCGAATAATTCATGAATATTTTTTCAATTCTTTTAACTGTTGCAGGGCTTATATTATTCGAGGTTATAAGCAGCATTGACAATGCAATTATAAATGCTGAAGTATTGTCAACTATGACTCAAAGGGCGAGGCGATGGTTTCTGCTGTGGGGCTTGTTATTTGCTGTTTTTATGGTTCGCGGTTTACTGCCATGGATAATTGTATGGGTTACTATGCCATCGCTCGGCCCAATTGGCGCTTTTACCGCAACTTTCAGCAGTGATACAAAGGTGCACAAGGCAATGGAAGAATCGGCTCCTATTTTACTTATGGGTGGCGGAACTTTTTTAATTTTTTTGTTCTTTCACTGGCTTTTCAGAGACGTTAAGTACAAAGGTTTTTTTATTGAACCTTTTTTTGAAAAAACTAAATCATGGTTTTATGCTTTTTCTTCCGCTCTCCTTCTTGTTATAGTATGGCTGGCTTTGAAAATAAACTATTTACTCGCTTTTTCCGCTATCATCGGATATGCAGTTTTCTTTTTAACTCAAGCATTCAAACATAATGCCGAAGAAAAGGAAAAAAACCTGAAAAAAAGCAATATTTCAGATATAAGTAAAATAATGTATCTTGAAATAATTGATATGACATTTTCTATTGACGGCGTTCTCGGTGCGTTCGCTTTTACTCTCTCAATTCCTTTAATTTTGTTGGGTAATGGAATAGGCGCATTTGTAGTAAGGGAAATAACAATCGGAAATATTTCCAGGATTAAGAAATACAAATATTTGAAAAACGGAGCAATGTACTCTATTCTCGGACTTGGCCTGATAATGGTTATTGAGGGCTATGGAATTCATGTTCCAGCCTGGGTAACTCCCATTATAACATTCTTTATTATAGGATATTTTTTCTTCAAATCGTGGAAGGAAATAAAGAAGTTGAAAGTATAACGCACTAAATAGCTATTCCTAATTGAAATGTCGGATTTTGGTATGGCGAATATTGACTGTTAATAATATCCCATAATATCAGTAAACTTATTGAAGAATGCGATGAAATTTTTTGTCGGATGCCTCCGCCGATAAGAAACCTGTTAATCCAGCGATTCCCGTCATCATAATAAGCACCATTTGAATTTGGGGAATATACGTCTAAATTAATGATTTGGTATTCGCTGTATGCAATTATGCTTCCGATATCAAAAGCGGTTAATTTGGAAAAATCCTGGATAAGGATAAAAGCGCTGGTTATGCATCCACCATAGATTGTGGTTTTATAAAGATATTTATCGGTTTGAGTTGTATTGTTTACAAGATATGTATTTTCTATTTCTTCTCTGTAATATTGGTAAATTATACCTAAACCTGGAACAAATCTGTCGGTAAGCTGGTAGCCGACTTTTGGAGAAGCATTAATACTGGTAATTCTGCCGAAGCTTAACCAGAAATCTCCGCCATAGCGCAAGCGTGACGGGTCGAATTTCTTATTAGCATGCGGTTTTACTTCATCCTGGTATTGCGAAAATGATTCTGATACAAACAGATTTGTGAGTAAGAATAATAATATTAATTGAGACTGTTTAAACATTAATATCAGACAGATTTTTAATATACTTGTTCAGCAACTTCAAAAAATCTTTGAAGTCGGGCGGAAGTGATATCATAACCAAATAATCTTTGACGTAATAATTCTAAAGCAATAAAACGTTCTTGAGGTGATTTGGAAAGCCAGAAATTTCTATCACTGAATTTTTCATCTATGCTACAGATGCATATTTCTCTTTTATCTAACCGTATCAAATATTCTAAACTATTCATATCAGGATATTTCTGTAAAGATAAACGAATTTTTTTATTGTAGCAATAGTTTTTAACTAATATTTGTATTTTATTTTGCTTTATCAGGAAATAACCTCAATATATCCGATTTATTGGCTTTACAAATACCTCTTTCAGTAATAAATCCAGTGATAAGCCGAGCCGGTGTAACATCAAAACTATAATTTGCCGCTTTACAATTTTTTGTTGTGATTAAAGCTTTTACTGTTTTGTTACCGGCTTTCCCTTCGATGTATTTAACTTCATTTTCGTTTCTTTGCTCAATAGGTATTTCGCTTAATCCATCTGAAATATTCCAGTCGAACGAAGATGAAGGAGCGGCCACATAGAATGGGATATTATTGTCTTTTGCGGCAAGGGCTTTCAAATATGTCCCTATTTTATTTGCGGTATCACCTGAACTTCATCAACCCAGACATGAATATTTATCCCTTTATTATATGCAAAATAAATTGGAGCGGTTGCAGTTCCATATTCGATACATGCCAACCAACCGGCATTGCAATGTGTCAGTATATTTACAGGTTTACCTTTTTTTTCTTTGCTGATTCTCTCAATCAATTGTAATCCATATAATCCGATTTTTTTACAGGAATCTATTTCAGCTTCTTTCAAACGGTTTGCCTCTTCCAATGCTACTTTGCCTCTTTTTATAATGTTTTTCTCACATAATATTTTTTTTATAATTGTATCAGCTGCCTTTGAAAGATTGACTGCAGTGGGTCGTGTCGCTTTAAGCCGTTTGGCTGTTTTTATGACAAAATTGTCAGAAAAGGTACCTTTATGATTTAATAACGCTAAATATATACCATATGCGGCTGCAACACCGATTAGAGGCGCACCTCTGAGCTTCATTTCTTCAATAGCAAGGCATACATCTTCAAGGTTTCTCATTTCGCCAATTACAAACCGGAATGGTAAATACCGCTGGTCAATAAAATAAACAATATTTTTTTCTTTATTTAACCAAATAGTTTGATATGATTTATTTCTGACTTTCATACCTTATTATATATAATTATTAATTTTGTAGTTAAAAATGTAAATATGGAAATATCAGGCAATATTAAGAATATTATTTTTGATTTCGGAGGAGTAATTATTGACCTTGATATGGAAAGAAGCTTTTGTGCTTTTAAAGCGCTTGGCGTACCTGGGTTTGAAATAATAAAAAATCAGATGTCAAATCGCAAGCTTATAATAAGTCTGGAGAAGGGAGAAATCACTCCGGAAGTTTTTAGAAATGAGCTAAGAAAACTTGCAGGAAAACAAATACCCGATAATGCTCTTAATAAAGCATGGAACGCACTGCTCCTTGATATACCTCATGAAAGAATAGCACTGCTGGAAAAGTTAAAGAAAAAATATAGAATTTTTCTTATGAGCAATTCTAATAAAATTCATTACGATTACTATGTTTCAAGGTTAAAAGAAGTTCATGGATATGCTCATTTTGAAGAAATATTTGAAAAGGCATATTTTTCATTCAATACAGGTTTGTATAAGCCCGATATTAAATTCTATGATTTACTCGTTTCAGAACAAAATCTTATCCCGTTTGAAACTCTTTTTATTGATGATACGCTACAAAATACTGAATCTGCTAATAAAGCGGGATTAAATGGCTATCATCTTAAAGAAGGGGAAACTATTAATTCGATATTTGGAAATATTGAAAATTTGTAATTGTTTAGGTTGTTATTAGTAGCTAACAAAAATATCTTGACGCTTTTTGGCAAAATATTAAAGAAAAATGCCACAGATTGCACAGATTAACGTAGATTAAAGAAAAAAATTAATTTATAAAATCTGTGTAATCTGTGGCAATATTGTTTTCTTTTTTATTTGTGGCTTGTCCACGTTGGGGATTTTAGTCTGAATAATTACGATTATTTTTTGAATTGATGCATGATATTATCGAAATTGACAAAGTATTTTCCTTTGGTCAG
>JACQWN010000696.1 GCA_016209245.1 Bacteroidia bacterium | reverse complement strand
AGTTGCTCATATTTTTTGTAACACTTCAAAATAATATTTAGACTAAAAATATGGGTACACGGTAGGTCTTCAGACGAGTGCATTCATTGCGCACTCGACTAAGTCGAGCGCGAACGGGGGACACCTCAAAAAATTAGAAGAATATTTGCAGATGACAGGAAAAAATGTGTAAATTTGCGGCAAAATAATGGTATGAATTCTTTCAAAGTAAATAGCCCATTAGATGAAATTGAAAAAATCATTTACAAAGATGGTTTGAGAATCAATGCTATTCATTTTCATAAGGATGTGGATTTAATGCTCATCATCCTTAATAATAAAAAAGTTATCAGCCGTTTAATTTCTGAGTTCACACGACTTAGAAAAGCAACAGAAAAACAACTCAATAATTACAAACTCATTGGTAAAGGCACTGGTATTCATTGGCCGGATGTGGATGAGGATTTGAGTTTGAAGGGATTTTTAAAACACGAAATGATCTGTTCGCTACAGAATAGCCAACTAAATTTAAAAGTGTAATGAAAATTCAGTAGACAGTAAAAGGAAAGTTTCGTTACGACTTCAACTCCAAACGATTATGTTACAACGTAGGCACGTATGTTCACATTTCCGAATGACTATTGGGCTTTCCAAAAAATAATTGTTTATGAAAAAGTTAGTTTTTATTCTGTTATGTAGTCTGCATATATTCCACATCAGCGGTCAGGATCAGGAAATCTCCGGCTCAAGCGACACTACGGAACTTAATATTTCCAGGCAGAAAAAAAGTACACCAAAAGTTCAGGATACATTAGGTGACATAACCACGGCGAACAATCAGCAACAGATTGATAGTACTCAAAATTATGCTGAAAGCGAATTTGGTAAAGGTAATTACCGGGAAGCATTGGACGCTTTCTGTCAGATTCTGAAAGCTCAAGAGCAAAAGAGCGATAGCGCTGCCATATCATCGGCATATTATAATATTGGTAACGTATATGACAATATGCAACTATATAACCAAGCGCTTCCAAATTTTATAAAATCCCTCGAAATAAAAAAGACATTGAATGACAAACCAGGTATGTCAAAAACCCTTTACAGAATTGGCGATGTCTATTATAAAAAGCAAGATATTGAAAAGGCGCTCGATTATTATACCCGCTCTCTGGAGCTGGATAAAGAACTGAAAAACGACAAAGAAATAACTGCTACTTTAAATAATATCGGAGTAGTATTTTATGAAAACCGCGATTATGAGAATGCTGAGCAATACTATGAAAATGCGCTGAAATTGGCAGAAGACAAAAACATGGAAAAAGAAATTGCATTTACCCTGAACAATCTCGGGAATGTGAATTTTGATTTGACAAAATATAACGAAGCTATAAACTACTATGAAAAATCGCTGGATATTAAAAACAAACTGAACCTGAAAAAAGGAGTTGCAATAACTTTGCACAATATCGGCAATGCCTATAAAGAACTTGACAATTTTGAAAAAGCCATCGAATGCTACAATAAAAGTAATACTTTATCAGCGGAACTTGAATTAGAAGAAGTTACTTCAAAAAATTACTATGCGCTTGCAGATATTTATAATAAAATGAACAATTGCACAAAATCTCTTGATAATTTTAAACTATATGCTTCTTCAAAATATCTTGTCCCCTTTTCTTTGCTTCAAAGGCAATTATCCGAATTGCATGATAAATTTGAATCCGGCTCTTATAAAAAGGAACAGGAAATAACATATTTAAAAGAAGAAGTAGTTAAACATAAGACCATTGCCATTCAGAAAGAGCTGGAGGTAAGCCTGAAAAACAGTGAAATAAGTGAAAAAGAAGCAAAAGTAAAGCAGCTTGAAACACAGAAAATCGCTTTTATTACAGGGCTAATTCTTTTCTTTTTATTACTTACGGTCGTATTAATTGCCTTTATACAAAAAAGAAAAGCGAACCGATTACTTGCCCGCCAAAAACAACAAATCGAAATACAAAATTCCAAACTGCAGCGGGCGAATGAAGAAATAACAGCGCAAAAAGATGAGATAACAACGCAACGCGATGAAATAGCAACGCAGCGTGATTTGGTGACAAAACAAAAAGAGCACATTGAAGAACAAAAGAAAGAAATCACCGACAGCATAAATTATGCAAAACGTATTCAACAAGCCGTGTTACCGGACCTCACAAACCTGTCAGGTTTAGAATGGTTTGTACTGTTCCGCCCAAAAGACATCGTTTCAGGCGACTTCTACTGGGCTACACGCATTAATGAATGGCTTATTGTAACCGTAGCCGATTGTACAGGACATGGAGTCCCCGGCGCGTTTATGAGCATGCTCGGAGTGTCATTTCTAAACGAAATTGTACGAAAAAAGGAGATAATAAAAGCAAGCCAGGTTCTCGAAAATTTACGGGAATCTATCATCGATGCCTTACAGCAAAAAGGAAAAGAAGGAGAACAACAAGACGGAATGGACATTGCCTTTTGCGCAATAAATACTACATCAAGAGTCTTACAATATGCGGGCGCAAAGAACCCATTGTATATTGTAGAGACGAGGCATGCCTCGTCTCTACAATATCAATTGACCGAAATTAAGGCGGATAAAATACCCGTTGGGATTTACATAAATATGGAGCCATTTACTCATAACGAAATTCTTCTAAATCAAGGTGATATAATATACTTGGCTTCAGACGGATATATTGATCAGTTCGGTGGAGAAAACAGAAAAAAATTACTAAATAAAAGATTTAAAGAAATTCTAATACAAATATCAAACGAGCCAATGAATATTCAAAAAGAAATATTGGAGCAAACATTTGAAAACTGGAAGGGTGAAAATGCTCAAATTGACGATGTTACTGTACTTGGCTTGAAGATATGAAAGCCATAGAAAGTAATGGAGTCAGCCTGTCCCGAGCGAAGCCGAGGGAATGTAACAGTTTTTATCATAGATTATTTCACCGAAGTACGAATTTGTTACGAACTTACGAATTACGAATCTGCCAACCGGCGAATCACTTCGTAATTCGTAAATTCGTATTTTTTTTCGTACTTCGATGGGATAATAACGTCCTTACATAAATAGTTACTTATTTTTTAAATCGGCTAAATATTATTTTGAAGCAACTCATGCATTGTATAAATTTATCCCGTGAAAAATACCATGATATTCATATTATTTTTAATAGTTGCCTCCATTGTACAAATAAGTTCCCAGAATGAGGCAAAATATCATGACATTAAATCTATTCCCGTTCCCCAAGGATTTCAAAGAATTTCTGCTGAAAAAAATTCATTCCATGAATACCTGCTCAATCTTCCGTTAAAAACAGAAAACAATGTTGTTTACTTATATAATGGACAACCTAAAGCCAGGCAGGATGTACATTTTGCAGTTATTGACATGGAGATTGGAACCAAGGATTTACAGCAGTGTGCCGATGCGGTAATGCGTCTCAGGGCAGAATATTTCTATTCTCTAAAGCAATTCGACAGCATAAAATTCAATTTTCTAAGCGATGGAAAGCCCCGCTATTATACTGATTATGCTAATGGTGATTTTTCATATAAAAAGTTCAGGAAATACATGGACTATATTTTTAATTATGCCAATACACAATCGTTGCATGATGAGCTTATTCCTGTAAAAAACACAAATGATATCAGAGCCGGTGATGTTTTTATTCAAACAGGTGCTCCTTATGGACATGCTGTAATAGTGATGGATATAGCAACAGACAGTATATCTGGTAAAAAAGTTTTTTTACTGGCTCAAAGCTATATGCCTGCACAGGAAATTCATATATTAATAAATCCTGATGACAGGCAAATCAGTCCTTGGTACGAAGCAGGATTTACCAGAGCATTGCATACACCGGAATGGAATTTTACTGATGAAGATATGCATAGATTTAAATAAGGTGTTATATTTTTATTTTCATTTCCTGCTTTGCCAGTTACGGATTAGTAATTCAAAATTCTGCATGAAAGATTTTATTTCAGTGCTTTGACGCTGAGCTTCTAACCGTGCAATTTTGCGCATCAATTCTGTATTTGACATTTTTAAATTTTCGCAGAAAGTGATAAATTTATTTTTCATAATCTGAGCTGGCCTGTCAGCAGCATTATTAAATAATTGGTCTAGCCGCTGCATGGTTCTTAATAAGTCTGTCTGAGTAATACCCAATATACCTGCATAATCAACAGAATAATTATTCAAAGTTGTCCATGCCCAAAATTCAGGAACATCACCTGGCAGGAATAATGGCTTAATGGGACTACCTAATTCTTTCGCTTTAGAAATTAATTCATTTTCTTTAGGATGTGCATCGCCATCGAGAATAAAGATAAAATTATCTAATTGCTGAAATTTAGAAAGAGCTACAATGTGATTAACAAATTCATCTTTTCCGGTGTCGTGGCCCACCTTAATATCATCAGGAATTAGGCATAAGACAGGATTAAGCACATCGAGAACACCCAAAATAAATGCTTCGCCGATATCATCTTCGCAAAGGATATTTAATTTTTCAACGGATTGTCCGTAAAAAGCTTTTTGAATAATATCCTTATAGACAGGTTTTATGATTACATTGTCAGAAGTTCTTTCTAAAAATATTCTTGCTTCTACCGGAACGCATTCAAGTATGACCGGACTGTGTGTTGAAACGATTATTTGAAGATTATTCCGTAAAGCTATTCGCTGAAGTTCAAGCATGAATTGTTGTTGAGTAAATGGATGCAAACCTGCTTCGATTTCATCTATCAGAACAATGGCATCCCGAAAATCTGAAATGTCTTTTGAAATTCTCAAAATAGCCCTTTCACCGGCTGACATGTGAAATTCAGAATATTTTGTATCAGGAATGTCGCTTCTTTTTACAAATAATAAATCTTTTTGATTTTTCGAGATCAGCACGACTTCCTGATATTGAAATGGCAAAATACGCTGGGCGAAAGCAATTAAATCGGATGTTATAACTGAACTCTGGAAGATTCCTAATCCGATTCGCAATACACTACGAACTTCGGTAGGGTGTGAAAGATTAGTAATAGTGCGTAAATATAAAATCCTTTCAGGACGTTTAGAAGCGCTAGGTCCCCAACTTTTGCCTTTATTCCATTTTACATTAGTGTTTTTGCCTTGATAAATATAACCGAATTCAAAAGAAGTTTTATGTGCCTTATCGGATAAATCTTGATTAGCTTTAATCATTAGATTTGGAAATAATGTTGAAGGAAAATAATTACGGTGATTTTTACTTGGAGCTTTATATGCACAAGCGCAAGCAAATAGAACGGTAGATTTACCGCAGGCATTAGGACCGGCAATTACGGAAACGGGGAATGAAAAACGAACTGTCAAGTCTTTAATACCCCGAAGCTCTTTAATTGTTACTTTTTCAAGAAATTCTTTGTATTGAGTTCGTTTACCCCTGAGTTGATCCCAGATTTGCTGAAAAACTTTATTTGTCATAATATTTTATTTTTGAAAGTTTACAATCTGTTTATGCTTTACATGGTTTATTTATTTTTTATTAATTCCTTAAATTTTCCGGAACCTGAATTGGTTTAATTACGAGCACTTGCGCACCTTCCCTGATTATCTTAAACTCGACCCTGCGGTTATATTTATGCATTTCATCGTATTCAGCGCCATCAGGAATTTCTTTGGTAATAAGAGGATATTTTTCTCCATAACCGCGTATAATAAGCGATTGAAGGTTTACACCTTTAGCAATAAGATAATTATAAATATAAATAGCTCGCCGTAATGAAAGATGTATATTATAAATTTCAGGGCCATTTGAATCGGCATGCCCTCCGATTTCAATTATTGCATCCGGATTTGTTCTCAGAAACTCAACTAAAGTGTCAAGCATACCGGCTGAAGCATCTTCCCTGTCAAATTCGAATAGTATATCATGAATATAAACAGTATCCCGATGTAAAGTTTTTTCTTCAGGTTTATTTGACAGAGTAATGTGCTTTAGCTCAATCGTTTTTTCTATTTCCTGATAACCCGATTTTTTAGGGATATAAATATTTTCAGTATGCGGGATATACCCTTCCGATTCGTAAATTGCTTTATATGACTTACCCGGTGGTAAAATAAAAAGATATTTTCCAGTAATCATATTTGGTGTATAAATTCCAAGCCGTTTATTGGAATTAAAATCCTTAACAGTAATGGTAGCTTTAATAACAGAATCATCGGAAAGTGATACGACTCCGGAAATTACTGCAAGTTCTTCTTCACCCGATACAGGAAGTGTGATCTGAAAAATATCTGAAAGCCCAAACCCGCTTGTATTGTGAGTGGAATAATATGCTCTTCGTCCATCCGTTGTTGGTAAAAAGAATAAATCATCTTCGGTTGTATTTATCGGATAGCCCACGTTTTCAGCAAGCGACCATTGTCCGTTTGGTAATAATGCCGACCGGAAAATATCGTATCCACCCATGTTCTTATGACCCTGAGAGCTAAAATAAATTATATTACCCTCCGGATTAATGAACGGACATTCTTCATTATAAGGCGTATTGACCGATAATCCAATATTTTGAGGTAATCCCCATTGACCGTCAGGCAATTTTCTTATAAGATAAATATCTGTTCCGCCATATCCCCCTTTTCTGTCACTGGTAAAAAATAATGTATTTCCATCGCCTGTAATACTGGCATGTGTTTCACGTGCTATAGTATTTATAGGAGAAGGTAATTTTTCCAATATTGACCAGTAACCATCCTGACCAATTTTGCTAAAAAAAATATTCCCGTCTTCGCCTTCTGCACGGTATATGAATAATAATTTACCATCGGGCGATAAACTAACCGAAGCTTCATTAAAATCGGAATTTATACGGTCAATTTTTACAGGCATGCTCCAAATTCCACCTTTGTTATATGAAATATATATATCTTCATAGTATGAGCCGTCATCAAGCATAAGCCCGCCTGTGCTTCCCTTCCGCTTTGAAGTAAAGATAAGAAATGATTCATCTTCAGGAAAAACTGCACAATAATCGTCGTAAGAACTGTTAATTCCATTGCCAAGATGTGTAAGAATAACAGGAATGCTGGTTTTAATTATTTCTTTAGCATTAATACAACATTGTATCAACCGGTCAATTTTTTCCATGTATTCTTTTTCCACCGGATAAAGGATTGTTTTCAGATAATTGAGAGTATCAATCACCTGTTCAAACTGATAATTGAAATGATATGCCTGTCCCAGATAAAAAAAAGCATCAAGAGAAGCTCTTGTTTCTAGCAAATCATCGGGAAAATAATCGTCCGAAGCGCCCTGTACGGCTTTTTCGAGATATTTTATCGCTTTATGTTTTTCAAGCTTTGTCTGTAAATAACAATAACCAAGCTTATAATTAAGATTATAATTATCGGGCTGCTCT
>JACQWN010000695.1 GCA_016209245.1 Bacteroidia bacterium | reverse complement strand
TGGTGAAATTATTACTGCAAGATGGGCATACGAAGCCTTAGCAGTCTATCAGTTTAAGGACAACCAATTTGAAAAATTATTTTATCCATATGATAAAATTATGAGTCATGCTAATTATAAAAAAGATTACTGGCTAAAGGAACTAAAAAATAAGATGACAAATTGTAAACGTGATTTCAGGAATCCTCAGAAAAAAGAAAAAGTTATTAAAGAGCTTTTCCTTGTCAGAAACGAAATTACAAAAGAGCTTGAGGAAAATGATAAATTAAAATTTAATAATTTAAAAGATTTATATTATGAAAGGCTCACTCCGCAAATAATAGATGCAACATTTGCATATTTAGATAATCTGAATAAATTTTATATTAAACGATATAAAAAAGCCAGTAGCAAAAAAAATAATATTATTTCCGATATGCAGAAAACAAATCAGATGAAAGAAGAATTTATTATGCTAAAAAAAGAACATCATAATGAAAATTTAAGCGATCTTGTCAAGAATGATGGTCTTGTCAGAATTATAGAATTTGAAGGTCAATTATTTCAAAAGATTGACCCTGTATTTCAGGATCCAAGCTCAAATTTTATCAACGCTCATTTTTATGCGCCGATAAAGAATTTTTTTGGGTATCCGGTTGATACTTACTGGATTAATTTAATCATTATATGGTTAATGTCTGTAATTTTTTATATAGCACTTTATTATCAGGGGTTAAAACGATTTCTTGATTTTACAGGAGGACTTGCTTCAAAAGTAAGTAAAAAGGAAAGAATTAATACAATAGAATAATCAAAAAAAGATAACATCTGTAAAGATGAACGGTCGTTCATCTCTACAGATATTATCTTTTTAAACTAAAAATAAAGACAGGCGATTATTCCTGGACTTCAATCATTTTAAAAGGAATACGGATAATTGATTGGTAATCTTCACCAGCTTCGAGCATATCCTCGTCATCTTCTTCGTAATACCAGTTAATAATAACTTCATGCCCCGACTTGAATATCATTTCAAGCTTCTTGAATACATCAAGAATACATTTTGATGAACTTGTATTAAAGTACTCAAGCTGTACATTTACTTCAGAAATTTTTTGAGGATTTAAAGTATAAGCTTCCAGCCACTCAATCAATGGTCTGTAGAATTCAATCGAATTCTCAGGAATTGACCTCCCTTTAATTTCGATTTTTCCTGCCTGAGCATCAAAATTAATGCTCGGAGTTTTCGGTGTTCCTTCAATTGTTATATGTTCCATATTTATTTTGTTTTTAAAGTTTGCAAATATAATTAAAAAACTTTTATTTCAAACTGAAAAAATGAATATTCTTTATCTATTGTAAAAAAATAATAAAGAAATTTATTTCCCGATCTTCTGGCAATATCAATCATTCCTAATCCGCCACCGCCTTTATCCGAAAATTCCTGATTATTTAATATCATTTTATATAACGATTTTAATTCATCTTTTGATAATTTATTAAGCTGTTCAATTCTTTCCTTTAAGAACTTTATTTTATCTGATTTTATGTAATTACCTGTAATTATGGAATATCCATTTTGGCTTGATACGACAAAAAAAGCTGCAAACCTTTTATTAAATGCCGAAGGGTTTATAATATTACCAAGACTGTGATGAAACAGGTTTTGTAAAGATTCGACGACAATATTATAGATTTTCCTGATTATTAATAAATCTGCATTTTTTTGTTTTAATCTGATTTCTATATCATCCAAAGCATTTGAAATAACTTCTGAAGTAATTTCACCATAATATCCGATAATATTATCTTCTTTTCCTGTTTTATCAAACCATTCATTAAAATTAAAAGGCATAATTTTTTGTAATTCTTATGATATTCCTGCTACTGACGGGGTGACTCCAAGTCACCCTGTCAGTAGTCTAACTAGTTGCCAAATATAGAAAAAAAAATATTATTAAAATATTTTTACAATTTTTTTCAAAAATAATTATTTTTATTTGTATTTTTTTTATTTTGACACTTTATTTAATATTTTTACGTTTATTGAATATTTATTAAATCTTACGAATATGAATAAAGTATATTTTTTTGCACTATTCATACCTTTGTATATGTTTATAGTGCCTGGTTATTGTCAAATCGGGAATCCTGAATCAGAGTATTTCCTTGGCAAGAAAAACGAAATACGTTTAGAATTTTTCCATTCATGGACAGGTTCTTTTATTGTGGATTATGAACGCCATATAAAAAAATCATCATTTCTTATCAGTGTAGGACCTACTATCATTGAAAACAGTCAAAAGATAGATAATGGCTTTCATTCTGAATTTCAGGCGCGGTTTTTCTCACGGCCAAAACGCGACTGCGCTTTTAAAGGAATTTATGTTGGCCCGTTTATTCAATATAAATATCTTGAAAGACAGAAAAAAGATCATTATTATTTCTTGGAAGGAAATAATAACAAAATTTCAAATACAGATATTTATTCTTCTATTACCGCCGGTTTTATCTGTGGTCTTAAACTTTCAATTGTTAATATGATTTCATTGGATTTCAGCATTGGCACAGGAATGAAATATACCGATAAATCAACCGATTATCCTTATACTAATTATGATTATGACGACGATAATCCTCTTGAGCCGGGTTATTCAGGTATATTACCAAGGGCAAATTTTTCATTCGGTATTTTGTTTTAATATGAGCAAGACAGGTATAATAATTATAATTATATTGCTCTTTCAATCCCTTTCGTTCAGCCAGATTGGAGGTACTTATACTTTCGGATTTCTCAATCTTACAAATTCTGCAAGAGTAACTGCTCTGGGCGGCAATGTTATTAGTGTGAACGATGGCGATTTGAATCTTGTTTATCATAATCCTTCTCTCCTCGATTCTTCTATGGATAATAATATTGTCCTGAATTATGCCGACTATTTTGCCGGAATTAATTATGGTTATGTCGGTTATGCGAAAAATTTCGGAAAGTTGGGGAACTTTGCCGCCGGTCTTCATTATATCAATTACGGAGAATTTATTGAAGCTGATGAAAAAGGCACTATACTTGGCACTTTCAGATCTGAGGAATATTCACAAAATTTGTACTGGTCAAAACCATTAGATTCCCTTTTTACTTTTGGTGCAAATCTTAAATTAATATACTCGGAGCTTGAAAGATATACATCATCAGGAATTGCATTAGATGCCGATATTACATTTGACAAAAACAAATGGTTTACAGCAGCTCTTGTTGTTAAAAATTTTGGAACACAATTGAAAACATATTCTAAAAAAAATTATGAACCGCTTCCTTTCGACATTCAGCTTGCTGTTTCAAAAAAGCTGAGATATGCTCCGATGCGACTTATTTTGCATGCCCAGCATCTCCAGAAGCTGAATCTGTTATATACAAATCCAAATGACTCATCTGCAACAAAAGACCCTGTTACCGGTGAGTCATTACCAGAAAAGAAATTTCCCAAATTACTTGATAATATAGGCCGTCATATTATTGTTGGTGTTGAATTGACTCCTATAAAAAACCTGTACCTGCGTTTTGGATATAATTACCAACGAAGAAGGGAATTAACAGTTGATACTCGTCCATTTCTGGTCGGAATGTCAGCCGGTATCGGTTTCAGAATTTATAAATTTCATTTTAGCTATGCCCGGGCACAGTATCATCTTGCAGGAGCCACAAACCATTTCTCTGTTAGTGTAAATCTTTCAGATTTTCTTTATAAAAAAATCTAATCTGATTAATTTATAAATTTGAAATTTAAATGACGCTTCGTTGTCCTGTGGACGA
>JACQWN010000161.1 GCA_016209245.1 Bacteroidia bacterium | reverse complement strand
TATAACAGTGAAGAGAAAGAGAAAGCATCGGAGAAGAACGATAGTCCCGTTAGGGACGATAACCCAATCCCGCATATGCGGGACTATAACAGTGAAGAGGAAGAGGAAGCATCGGCGAAGAACGACAGTCCCGATAGGGACGACATATTTGTAGCCCCGTCCTTTAGGACGGGGTCAGAAGAACAACGTGATCAAGCGTCGCAGGCAGGAACCCCAATCAATGTAGAGACGGACGGCCGTCCGTCTAATCAGAACCCTGCGACGCAAAGCACAAAACCCGTTCAGCGCCGCAGGCTTAGAAAATTGGTTGCCATCGAATCGGATATTACGAAAATAAAGGAAGCGGAAGAAGCAATAAGACTGCAGAAAGAATACATCGAAGAAATTTACAAAGAAGTTACCGACAGCATCAATTACGCAAAACGTATCCAATCTGCTGCCTTACCTAACATTGAAGATGTACGCAACTATCTGAGCGATATATTTGTGCTTTTCAAGCCAAAAGATGTGATATCGGGCGATTTTTATTGGTTCGCCAAGGTTGAAAATCAGCTCGTAATAACCGCTGCCGATTGTACCGGTCACGGAGTACCGGGCGCTATCATGAGTATGCTCGGAATGATCATACTTAGAGAAATTGTAGTGAAAGAGTACATCACCCAGCCTGATGTTATCCTCAGAAAATTACGTAAGGAAATAATCAGGGCTTTAGGACAAACCGGCGCACCGGGCGAACAAAAAGACGGCATGGATATGTCGCTTTGTTCTATAAATGTAAAAACCCGTGAATTGCAATGGGCAGGCGCAAATAACCCGCTATGGCTCGTAAATGTTTCACATCTGGAAGATGTGAAACATTTAGAAGAGGTAAAACCGGATAAAATGCCAATAGGCATATACGTAAATATGGACAAATTCACCCTGTACGAAATGCAGCTACAAAAAGGCGATGTATTGTATATGACAAGCGACGGATTTTCAGACCAGTTCGGCGGTCCAAAAGGCAAGAAATTCATGTCAAAACGGCTAAAAGAATTGTTGCTGAAAATATCAGACAAGCCGATGAAAGAACAAAAAGAAATATTAGACAAAACCATAGAGGACTGGAAAAGCAATTATGGAGTAAAATTTGAGCAAACAGACGATATTACGGTAGTTGGCTTGAAGATATGAAAAAAAGAATGACGAACAATCGAACAATCGAACAATCGAACAATTGAACAATCGAACAATTGAACAATCGAACAATTGAACAATCGAACAATTGAACAATCGAACAATTGAACAATCGAACAACGAACAACAAACTATGCAGGAGCAGAATATATCAGTCGTAATAATAACCCTGAATGAACAAAGAAATATCAGGCGTTGTCTTGAATCGGTCGCCGGCATAACTGACGATATTATTATTATTGATTCCTTTTCAAACGACAAAACTGAAGAAATATGCAAAGAATTTAATGTCAGATTCATAAAAAATCAGTTTGAGGGCTATATTGAACAAAAAAATTTTGGCAATTCATTGGCTAAATATTCCTATATTTTTTCAATAGACGCAGATGAAGCATTATCGCCGGAACTCAGGCGGGCGATTATTGAGTTAAAGGAAAACTGCTTATGTGATGCATATTTTATGAACCGGTTGACAAACTATTGCGGCAAGTGGATACATCATACCGACTGGTATCCCGATAGAAAGTTAAGGTTATGGCGGAAAAACAAGGGGCGCTGGGCTGGAATAATATTGCACAATCTAACCATTTTACAGATATTATGGCTGAAAGCCGTTTTTTGTGCGGGAAAAAAGCAGGAATACTAAAAATGGTTTTTAGTCCTTTATGGAAATTTATTAAATCTTATTTTTTCAGGTTGGGTTTTTTAGACGGGTATTATGGTTTTGTAATCTGCGTTATTTCTGCCTTTGCAACTTTTTTGACTTATGCTAAATTAAAGCAGAGAAGGATGGATATATAGAAACGTGGTATGTAGAAACGTTGCATGCAACGTTTCTACATACCACGTTTCTATCCTAATTCGCTGATTCTTTCCAATTGCATTAAATCTAGAATTTTTATTTTTCTGCCGTCAAGAGCGATAACATTTTCTCCGGAAAAGGTTACCAGTGTCCTTATAGCATTAGAAGTGGTCATATTCGACAGATTTGCAATATCTTCCCGCGATAGATATACTTTTAAAGTTTTACTGTCTTCTTCAAAACCATAAGTATCTTTTAAAAATAATAGCGATTCAGCCAGCCGGCCACGTATATGCTTTTGTGTCAAAGTAACGGTTCTGGTATTGGCAAATCCCAGTTCGGTTGCAAGCCGTTTGATTATTTCAAAAGCGAAATCGGGGTTGCTTCTGAGTAAGCTGTATAAACATTCCTTTTCAACCATAGCAACAATCGAATCTTCAATCGCCACGCATGAAGAATTATAATTTTCCTCTGCAAATAAAGCACGGTATCCAATAAAACTAATAGGTTTTGCCATCCTGACAATTTGCTCCCTGCCGCCAACACCTTCTTTAAATATCTTCACCTTACCTTCCGACAGACAAATTAAGCTTGTGGGCTTATCGCCTTCTTTAAAAATTATTTCACCCTTTTTATAAAAGGTACAAATATGATGCTGTAGTACAAGATCTTTTTCTTTTTGTGATAATTTATTAAAAGCCGAAGCTTTATTATCTATCCAATTTGACGATGACACACCTTTTTTATTCATTTTTTTAGCGTTTTGTTCTATGTTAAATAACAACCAAAAATATATATTGATTTATTAATAACAAAATAAAATAAATATTTTTTGAAAGAAGAAGGATAATTACAAATTATCCTTCTTCTTTCAAAACTAAAAGCAACCTTTTTGTTTTTTTTAATGTCTTAATAAATGAATTTTATTTTCAATTCAAAATATTAATAAATTTTTTCTTTTATTTGCAGTCAAATTAATTACAAACTAATAAAATTAAATATTATGAAAAGAGTTACAATAATTACATTATCATTAGTGTTAATGGTTTGTACGCTTTATGCCCAGCAAAATACTGCCGGTCAGGCTCAATACAAACCAATGAATTTCACCAAATCAGATATATCGGTTGCACCGGTAAATATAACTAAAAGTTACAAAGCAATTGGTGATACAATATGGTATGATGATTTTTCTAACCCTGCAAATTGGGCATTTTCAAGTGGGCCAACTGCTACCGGCGGTTCGTGGGAACTGGGCATCGATGCAGGCTCTCTTGATCAATATACCAGTTATGGCGGTTCTAATCCATTTAATCCCCCGACCCAAGCCAATGGAGGCGCATTTATTAATGCAATACAGTATTTATTAGCCCCGCCAATCCCAA
>JACQWN010000160.1 GCA_016209245.1 Bacteroidia bacterium | reverse complement strand
TATTCTGACTAAATAGGGTTTGCTGAAAAAATATTATTTGATTGTAATATAGCAAATTATTTAATGACCGTTTATTAAAAGTGCAAAGGATTTTCATTAATAGTATTAGATTCTTTGCATTTTGATGTAGTGCTAACTTAAGTGTGCATAATAGCAAAACAATTTTTATCACAAACCCAGCATACTCACCCCCTTCCCCTCTCTATGAATAGAGAGGGGTGATACATCCGTATAGTTCGACAGGCTCACTACAAGTTATTTGAAATATTGACGAATCTTTGTTATAATACGTCAGTATCATCCCCCTCTCTGCTAGTAGGGGGAACGAGGGGGTGAGTATACTTCTTAAGTTAGTACTTATGGGCTTTAGTCCACTTTCTGATTTTTTCAGTAAACTCTAAATAATTTCTGGGTCATCTTGAAAAATGCCGATTTTACTGACGGAGTGACTCCAAGTCACCCCGTCAGTAGCGGGCTAAATCCATTTTATTAGTGCCATATCCTGGCGGTGAGGCATATATATCCCTTTCGGATACAATCTGATTCCATAGTTTAGAACTCCTGATTTGTTTGGTGAAATTTCAATTCTGTAATGAGCGTTATTCTCATCACAGCTTATTATTTGGAATTCAGCTTTCTTTACTATATTGACTTGGTCGTCGGAGATATTTGCAGCTACAAATTCCAATCCTATATCATCAACCGAAAGCCCGTTTAAATTTACTTCTACATCAGCTACGTATTTTTCTCCTACTTTTAATGTCATCTTTGTTGGGTCAAGCATATCTACCGAGCCGATTTTAATACCTTCCCATGCATGATAAATATTTCTTTTCCATTTTGCAATCTCATAAGCCAGTTGATAATCGTTTGCCCTGATTTTATTCCGGTTATTAATTAACCGTTCATAAAACCTGCTGATATAATCATCTAACATACGTTTTGTAGTAAATTCAGGAGCGATATTTGCAAGTGAATTTTTAATATACCTTACCCATCCTTCCGGAATCCCTTGTTTATTTCTATCGTAAAAGAGCGGTACAATCTGGTGTTCAATTAAGTCATAAATCAATTCAGAATCAAGCTCGTCTTGAAATTCCTGGTCGGTATAAGTTCTTTTCTCAGGCAGAGCCCAAGCCAGATATCAACACCCTGAACAAGCTTTTTAGCCAAAGCAATAGCATAGTTCTCGAGAAATATTATTTTCCCTATAAATTCCGGTCTTTGTGATATTTGTACAATATATTTAATCAAATCCTGACCGGCTTTATCATTTGGGTGAGCTTTCCCTGCATAGAGAAATTGTACAGGTTTTTCAGAATTATTGATAATTTTTGAAAGCCGTTCTAAATTTTTAAATAAAAGATGAGCTCTTTTATAAGTAGCGAATCTTCTCGCAAAACCTATTGTCAGAGCATTATTGCTTATTTTCTGAGTGACTTCTACGATTCTTTTCGGATTTTCATGTCTTTTAATACCTCTGATTCGGTATCTTTCTTTGATATAATTTATCAGGTCGCTGCGCTGCGTCTGACGGATTTCCCATATCCGCTCATCAGGAACTTTGTATATGTTGTTCCAATGGTTTTTGTTTGACAAATCGGATAGAAAATTTTTACCGAATTCATTTTTATGCAATTCTTTCCAACGTTTAGCGGTCCATGTATGGTAATGTACCCCATTTGTAACATATCCGATATGAAGCTCTTCAGGGTAATAACCTTCCCATAACGAATTAAATAATGTTTTCGTTACTTCCCCGTGAAGCCAGCTTACACCATTTATTTCCTGAGCAAGGCTCGCAGCAAGATAGCTCATCGAAAATTTTTCATTTTTATTATAAGGATTAATTTTTCCAAGGCTCATAAACTCTTCCCATTTTATCCTCAATCTTTCAGGATAATGCGACATATAAGTCCTGAGAATATCTTCATTGAACGCATCATGTCCGGCTGCAACAGGTGTATGAGTCGTAAAAATTGAAGTCGCCCTTACAATTTCAAGGGCTTCATCAAATGTCATATTTTTCATATTTATTAACCTTCTGAGCCTTTCCAGACCGCTAAATGCCGCATGGCCTTCGTTATTATGATAGATATATGGTTTGATACCTAACAAAGCCAAAGTTCTGACACCGCCGACTCCTAATATCATTTCCTGCTTAAATCTGTTTTCTGCAGTGCCTCCATATAGCTGGTAAGTGATGCTGCGGTCTTGTTCCAGATTCCCTTCATGGTCGGTATCAAGTAAATAAAGCGGGATTCTTCCTACATTGACACGCCAGATTCTTGCAAATACATTTCTGCCGGGAAATGTTACCGAAACAGTCCTTATATTTCCATCCTCATCTCTGACCGGATTCGCCGGCAGTTGTGAAAATTTTTGAGGTCTGTCTTCTGTAATCTGATCGCCATTGACCGAAATCGTTTGCTTGAAATATCCAAAGCGGTATAATAGACCAATTCCTATCATGTTGATATTACAATCGCTCGCTTCTTTTAAATAATCGCCTGCAAGTAATCCTAAACCACCGGAAAATATTTTTAAGGCATCATGTAATCCATATTCCATGCTGAAATAAGCAATCATTTCGTCCGGCTTCGAGCTTGATTTGTTCATATATTCTTTGAACTTGGCCATAGTAGCCGCATATCGCGCCATAAACGAGCCGTCTTTCTCCAATTCCTGTAACCGTTCATACGATATTTCTTCAAGTATCTGAACCGGGTTGCATTCCGATTTTATAAAAAGCTCTTTATCCATAACCTCGAACAATTCCACAGCGTCTTCGTTCCACGACCACCAGATATTATTAGCAAGCTCAACCAAACCCATTAAAGATTCAGGAATATTCGATTCTACATATACTTTTTTCCATTCCGGCTTTTTGCCACGCAAATGTTCGACATCTTCATCAATATACTCTTCCTTACGGAGCTCTGTTATTGTATCAACCCTCTCCATCAATCTTTCAATAGATAAGCTATATGCCTGTAAGTAATGTTTTATAAGATTTGACCATAAAGCGGATTTTGATATTAATTTTGCTTCTTCGTATGCTTCCTTAGCTTCTTCTTTTGTTTTTGCCGTATGCTTTAATACAATATTAACAATAGCATCAATTGCCTGATTATCATTTTTATCTGTTCTTTCGATTATGGATATTCCATCATGGATACTTTTATGATGCTCGCGTACCCACAAACCAAAACCCGCAACCGACGTGGTTATTGTCGGAATATGAAAGGCAAGGCTTTCAAGCGGAGTATATCCCCATGGCTCATAATATGATGGAAAGATTGTAAGATTCATTCCAAGAAGCATATCATAAAATGATATATCGAATATTCCATCATCTCCGTTCAGGTATGAAGGGACAAAAATTACCTTTACCTTATCATGAGGGGTATTTTCTAATTTATTAATTTTTAATTGATTAAGTACAATATCCGATTCCGCATAATGCAGATTGTGTGTAAGAATTTTATCATCCAATGGTAGAGTACCGGGTTCTTCTATCCGTTTTAAAAGATCTTTTCTTGGCCCGTAATTATCGGCAGGTAAGCAAATAAATGCAATAATATCTTTTTTAAGCTCGTGATGCGAATTTAATTTGCCTAAAGCATTAATGAATAAATCAATGCCTTTATTTCTGTATTCATATCTTCCGCTTATTCCTATAAAAAAACTATTATTTGTAATATGGCAATCGAGCAAAGCTTCTGAAACTTTTTTTATTTTGGAAACCGCCAGTTTCTTTTTTGAATTGTATTCCTCGCCAACAGGGACGAATGATTCATCGAAGCCATTAGGAGTAATAGAGTCAGTATTTTTTTCGAGAAATTGTATGCATTCTTTTGCTGCTATTTCACTTACAGTTGTAAAACAATCGGCTGTTTTTGCAGATATTTTTTCCAGCGACTGCTTTGCAACCACATTAAACTCTTTTGCTTTAATATTTCCATCATATTCATGCAAATTATCATATAAAGGGAACCCGTTACCGGCAAGGCATCTGCCAATTACAGTGGCATGTGTCGTAAATGTTGTCGCAACCTGAGGTACATGTTCTTTCAGATAGAGAATTCCTGTGCCGGACATCCATTCATGAAAATTTGCAACAACTTTATCACGGATTGTGAGATTGAATCTGATAAAATTTTCAATAACTTTACCGGCAGCATATCCGAATAATGTTGATTCGATATAATCCCATTGGCCGGTTAGTGAATCAAGTTTATAAAGTTCCCAAAATTTTGTAAAAATTACATCTTTCTGTGGAATAAAAGGTGTAAAATTGATTAAAACAGCTATGGGTTTTCCAGGAATATTCCATCTGCCAATCCGAACCGGCAGCCCTTCAATTTTGAGCTGGTTTTTCCACGATTTTAATATGTTTTCGTCTTCAATAAATTCAGTATTCTCGTGTCCTTCTTCTCTAACCACATCCGGACCGATTACAATATAATTTTTATGGAATTCTTTTACTAATGTGTGCGCCTTTGTAGAGATAACTGTATGAATACCTCCGACTTTATTACACACTTCCCAACTGATTTCAAATAGATAATCAGGTTTATATACAATTTCACTCATATTTTTTAGATTAAACGGTTGATATTAATATTTGAAAAATTTTTGTAATTATTTAGGTATAAACGTTATTATTCCACCGAAGTACGAAAAAAAAATACGAATTTACGAATTACGAAAGGGTTTGTAGTTGGCAAATTCGTAATTCGTAAGTTCGTAATAAATTCGTACTTCGTTGGGATAATATATGTATGAAATAACATTTCGACACGTTCAATGTAACACATTGACCTAAATAGTTACAAATTTTCCCCAAAAATAATAATAATATTATAAAATAAAATAAGGGCTAATAATATTTATTAAAATGAACTCATCAATAATACCGCTTTTCTTTCGCGGACACCGTCGGCTAAAACCTTACGCTTGCGCCGTAGCTTCAGCGTAGGAGCATGGCGTCGGACGATTTCGCAGATTCACCCCGTATTATATTTGCTTATAAATAAAAATAATTTTGTTAATGCCTTTATCTTACTTTCAAATTGATGGTATGCACACCACCGTTGGCGTTCGACTTAGTCGAGTGCCCCTGTTCGGGTTATAAATATGCTGTATAATTCGACGACGGCAGAGGGTTGGCCTGGCATGAGCGTTAATTAAAAAGATACATCGTCCTTACCTGCGCATCCGGCTTTCCAATTATATTATTTGCGTAAAACTCAATACTAACATGATGATTGTTGCTGTTGCAATTTTTTTCATAATTATGGGTTTTAGTTATTAATTTTTTGTTATTGACAGTTCGGAAACTCCTTTTTTGATTTTGTAATGGACTTAGCCGAGAGCAAAATTATATCTAATTTATTTAAAACATTTCTTTCTATCTTTATTATTGGATTTATCAGAAGATATTCTTTCTAAAAGTGTAAGATCAACACCAGTAAAAAGTGCTATTCTATTATTTTCAAAGTTTCTATAACCATGCCCGATTGATTGCAATTTTTGAATTTTTACAATTAACTGTTCCGCTTTAGCATTAGAAATATTGTAAACAACATTATTAATAATCCCCTCTTTATGTTCTTTCAATGTTTTAGCTACTTTTTTCATAGCAGAAACGTTAGAATGAATAACGTTTTTATACCATCTATTAAAGTATCGTTCTGCATAATTTGTATCAACACATTCATATAATGTGATAAAATTTTTTTTCATTTTCCATGCCTTTGCTGTTAATGTATTTGCTTTGTTGATTTCATCAAATCTTAATTTTTGTTTTTCTGTCATATTATCTGGTCACTTAAGCATAATATACTTTGACTTTTTAAGTATTGGTTCTGTTTTAACTTCAACTTTTCTTGTATCATCAATGCCTTTATTCAAATATTTGACAACATGAAATTTGTCGTAAACAAGCATGGCTTTAGAACAATTTCTTTTTCACAAAATTATCCAAATCCCTGTAATGATATAACTGCTATTGATTTTAATTTACCTGCCGGTTTCAACAAACCTTTAATATTAATCTTATATGATATCCAAGGTCAAATTATGGATAATCTGTTAATTACAGAATATTCAACTGGAAAAAACAGATTATTATATAACACTTCGCAATTATCTCCCGGCCTTTATTATTATAAATTTGACTACACCTCCCTGAACGATTTTAAGACAATGACGGTTATAAAATAAAAAGTAAGTCGAATTTACTTTTTGCAAGTTGTCTTATATTTTCTACATTTGTACACTTATCAGATTCATCATTTATGAAACAAAAACTGCCGCTTGGAATATCGGATTACAAAAAAATAATAAATGGTAATTTTTATCTGTTATTTGTTTTTCTATTCCTGCTTATTAACGGAGGGAAAGGCCAATTCTATAATGGCATTCAGATGGATTTCGGAAAAAACAGGGTGCAACACAACCGTTTTTTTTGGCAATATTTCCGGTTCAACAGGTTCGATGTTTATTTTTATGTCGGCGGCAGCGAAATTGCTAAAGATGCAGGATTGATTGCTGCGGAAAAACTTAAAAAAATAGAAGGTTTTTTCGAATACAATCTTGAAAGGCGGCTGATATTCGTTGTTTATAATAAGCTGACCGATTTCCGTCAGAGCAACATCGGGCTGATATCCGGAAATGACCAATATAACATTGGGGGTATGACAAAAATAATTGATAATAAAGTATTCATTTATAATGAAGGGAACCGTCAAAAATTGGAAGAGCAGGTAGCTGCTGCCGTTGCAGAGGTTGTGCTGAATGAAATGCTTTACGGGAAAAATTTCCGCCAGAGGGTAACTAATTCAACACTATTATCATTACCCGACTGGTATTATAAGGGTTTAATATCGTATGCGGCTAATCACTGGAGCATTGAAATTGAAAATTATGTGAAGGATGGCATTCTTAACCGGAGATATGAAAAATTCAACCGGTTAACAGGAACCGATGCTGTATATGCAGGGCATTCGATATGGAATTTTATCGCTAATACTTACGGGAAATCAGTCATTCCTAATATTAT
>JACQWN010000694.1 GCA_016209245.1 Bacteroidia bacterium | reverse complement strand
TTATAATAGTCTGGGTGCGACTTGGAGTCGCACCCAGACTATTATAAAAGCTCTGCGACTGTATTTGCGATTTCGTTCTGAGTGAATGGTTTTGTAATGATTTTTTTTATGCCTGAATGTTTGATCTGTTTTGAAGATACTGCTCTTATAAGCCCGGAAATTAATATAACAGGTAAAAAGGGTCTTATTTTTTTGCTTTTCTCTGCGATTTGCAAACCATTCAGACCCGGCATTGTATAATCGGTGATTAACAAATCAACTTGATTATTTTTGTCTGACATATATGCCATAGCTTCAGCACTATTGGAAAAGGTGAGCACCTTATAGCCAATTTTGTTTAAAAGCCGTGTTCCATAATTCAATATTGAAACCTCGTCATCAATTAATACAATTATTTCATTATTTCCGGCAGGAAGAGCAGCGCCGGAAGAGTCAGAAGCTTTTGTTTCTTTTTCATAGGCCGGAAGATATATATGAAATGATGTTCCAATTCCCTGTTCGGTAAAAACACTAATATCTCCCTTCATTGAATCAATTATTCCATGAACTATAGATAATCCCAGTCCAGTTCCTTTATCTTTAGGTTTTGTTGTAAAAAACGGCTCAAAAATTCTGTTAATAATTTCTGTGTTAATACCTTCGCCTGAGTCGCTAATCGAAAGAAATACATAATCTTTTTCTGCTTCAAGTTTGGGATGTTTTTCAAAAAAAGAAATATCAGGCACTAATTTTATAAGCTTTACTTCCAAAATTCCGCCTTTTTGCATTGCCTGGTAAGCATTTGTACAAAGATTTATTATTGCCTGATGGAATCGTGAAGGGTCGCCGTAAATGAATATTGGAGCGGCTTCAATATTCTGCTTTATCTCAATCGAGCTTGGTATTGAAGAACGTATCAACTTTAATGTTTCAAAAATAACAGGTTGTATTTCAAATGACTGAAATCCTGCCTCGAATTTTCTGCTAAAGGTCAATATTTGATTGACAAGTGTTTTGGCTCTTTCCGCTGCAATTAATATTTGTTCTAAATCATCATTAGCTTGGGTATTTGCAGGAATCTCGTCTTTCAGCAATTGTGCATAGCCCTGAATCGGTGTAAGAAGATTATTAAAATCGTGGGCAATACCGCTTGCTAGTGTTCCTATAGCTTCAAGCTTCTGGGATTGACGCAACCTTTCCTCGCTTTCCCTGAGCGCCTGTTCTGCCTTTTTTCTGTAGCCAATATTCCTAAGAGAAGCGACCCTTACGTTTTCTCCTTTATATAAAGTATTTCTCGATTCGATTTCAACCTGAATAATTGTCCCATCTTTCATAATACCCTCGACTTCATAGGGTAAGGTATATTTTTCAATAACTTTTTGTACAACTTTTTTATAAGAATCGCCATAAGCGAGCAGTTTAATTATATCCTTTCCGAGCATTTCCTCCCTTGTATATCCGGTCAGCTTACATAAAGAATCATTAAAATCGAGAGCAACACCTTCTTTATGAATTACGATAGCTTCTTCAGTCAGCCCTGAGAGAAATTTATATCGTTCCTCGCTTTCCTGCAATTCTTTATGTATAGCTTGTAGCTTAATATGACTCTGACTAAGCTCTTCATTCGCAATTTGTAATTTTTCGTTCTGGACAAGAAAATCAATATTCAATGTGACAAATTCTTCATTTTTCCGTATCAGCTTTAATTCGACTTCTTTTCTTTCGGTAATATCACGGATTACTGCTACAACCTTGCTTTCATCAAACGGAGAAATACGTGCTTCCCAATATTTCAGACCGGCAGTGGTATCGAGCTTATACTCAACACTGTGTAACATATTTTTATTTAAGGTATTGTTTATAGCGGAGTAAACATTTATCAAATCTTGTTCTGATAGACCGATATCTCTCAGATTTATTCCAATTATTTGTTTATCGTGAACTGCGAGTTTTTTTTCATCATCAACAGAATAATCAATAATATTGCCATTTCGGGAAATAATAAAAACAATATCGGGCAATGCCTTTACAAGTGTTCTATACCGGTTTTCACTTAAAATCAAGGTCTCTTCGGTTTGTTTTTTGCCGGTAATATCCCTTATAATAACCTGAGTAAATACTTCATCAAAAAGCTCGATGGAATTATAGCTAACCTCAGCAAAAAAAGGTGCCCCGGAGCATTTGGCATGAACCCATTGAAACGATTTTGGCTTCCCTGCGAATACTTCTCTGATAACTTCAGAAATAATTTCTGCCGAATTTCTGTTGTCAGGTTGCTGTGGTGGTGACAATGTATAAAAATCCCTTCCCAGTAATTGTTCTTTTGTACAATCAAATACTGTCAAGGCGGTTGTATTGGAATCAACAATGATATTATTATCTAATAATAATATAGCATCATTTGCGGTTTCAAAAAGTAAACGGTACTTGCTTTCACTTGTAGCAAGCTTTCTGTTGATTTCTTTTAATTCTTTTATCTTCTTTTCAATTTGCCGTTTATATAAATAATTAATGAATAATAAAATAAGAATTATGACTCCGCCTGCAGGAATAACTAACAGAGCCCACCCGGGCAAAACCTTATAGGGAGCATCAGATATTCCCAATGCTATTGAATAGAAAATTATTTTTATCATAACATCAAATTAAATATTATTTATCAAGCCATTGCTTAAAATCCGGGACTTTTTTACTGCTGATAATGACTTGGGCATTACTAATAGTAGGCGGGTTCAGCTCTAATTTAAGCCGGTTGTTAAAGTAATTATGAATAGAGGCAATGGCATCGGGACTCACAATAAATTGACGGTTTATCCTGTAAAATTTTGCGGGGTCAAGATTATGAATAATTTCATCAAGGCTACGGTCAATAAGATAACGTTTTTTGTGTGTGGTATAAATAAAATTTAAGCGGTTTTCGGTGCAGAAATATGCTATATCGCCGACAGGGATTGAAATTAATTTAGTTCCTGATTTAACAAGAAACCTTGATTTATATTCTAATTTCCTAATATTAAATTGTTCAAGAAGGCCTGAAAAATTTTTCTTTATAAGTTCATTCTGCTTTTTTGTTATCCTGTTAAATTTCTGAATTGCATTTTCAAGAATAGGAAGCTCAACGGGCTTTAACAAATAATCAATGCTGTTTACTTTAAATGCCTGTATGGCATATTCATTGAAGCCGGTAATAAAAATTACTGGACATTCGAGATAAATTTCATCAAATATTTTGAAACAAATTCCATCCGACAGTTGTATATCTAACAGTACTAAATCGGGTTCGGGATTATTATTAAACCATTCAACGGCTTCTTTAACCGAAACGAGACATTGGAGCACTTCAATGTGCGGGTCTATTTTTTTTAAGAATCTTTTTAAAAGATTTGAAACAAGAATTTCGTCTTCAATAATTAAAACTTTCATAATTAAAAAAATAATTTTATTTTGGGAGGAGAGGAGGCGGAATGTAGGACGGAATGTAGAGACGTTGCATGCAACGTCTCTACATTCCGTCCTACATTCCGTATCCTCTCAAATATAAAGAAAGGACAAATATAATATATATATTATATATTTGATTGTTGATTTTTTTGAAGGATGGATTAATATTGGAAATAACGATTAATATTCGATGATATATCAAGAAAACAAATATAAAGAAGTATAAATTTTTTTCGGGGTATGTGTTTCGTTAAAAATATCTTCGATAATTTCGAGCATTTTATTAAGCATATATGGCTTGGTTACATAGGCTTCAATACCAAGCTCCATAGTCTTTTGTATATATTCATGTTCATGAATTACGCTAACAATTATTACAGGAATATTTTTTATTGATTGAATGTTTCTGATTGATTTTAATAATTCGATACCGTCTTTTCCGGGCATTATTATTTCAGTGATAATAAGGTCGGGTTGGTTGTGTTGAATCATTTCAAGAGCCGAGTTACCATCAAATGCGGATAAAACATTGAAATTTTTTTCTTCAAGCGCATGTTCAAGTAAAATTATATCGGAAATATTATCATCAACAATAAGAATTGTTTTTCTCTTTTTAATAAATTTAATAGCGGAACCAAAATATTTATCAAACCATGATACTTCTTTTTTAGGTTTTATACTATCAGTTTTTTCTTCAATTTCAATTAAATCACGTATTTTCCCATAAAGAGCATTTTTAACTTTTATAAGCAACTCATTCTTTCTATACGGTTTTTTAATATAATCAAATGCTCCTTTTGCAAAAGCTTGTTCAAGATAGCGTTTTTCATGACAGGCGGTAACCATTATTACCGGTGTTGATGGATATTTTTCTCTGACAAACTCCATAACTTTGAATCCATCAACTCCAGGCATCATTATATCCAGTAATATTAAATCATATTGTTCGGTTTGTAATAATTCAATAGCTTCACTACCGCTATATACAGGTATCACCTGATAATCTGATTCAAGAATCCGCTGAATTAAAAGATTATTCGTCTTGTTATCGTCTATTGACAGAATCTTAGCTTTTGTTTTCATAGTTTTTTATTATTTTGTTTGTACTTGGTTGCGAAACAAATCACTTTGCCGACTTCTTTTTTTGTACTAATAGGGACGTATGTTGCTGTCAGTGTAATATTGACATTTTCAGTATTCAATACATTTATTTCATTTTTGATAATTCCATTTTTAAGCTCATTCCAGAATTTTTGATAATTATTACTGTCTTTTTTGACCCCCTGAAAAATCTCGCTATGGTGAATCCCTGTCATTTTTTCTTTTGAACATCCTAATAAATCGGCAAAATTTTTATTAACACGGATAATAAATCCGCCCTTATCGAATTCAATTACATATTCTTTTTTAATGTTATGGTTTTGGTCTGTTTTAGGCATAATTTAATGAATAATGCAGGTTTAAGAACCAACCATAATATACATAATTATAATAAGGAAAGTAAAGAGAAATGAAGCTGAGGTATGAATATTTAATACTGAAATGATATGACGAATTGTTGAAATATAAATTATTCTGTGGATGGTATATATTACAAACAGGATAAATGATGCAGAACGTCATGGCGCCAGAGGCGCTCATTTCCGCATTTTAAAATACATGACGCTCAATTGTCTTACAGACGAATTGAGGTCGCTTGACTTTCGTTAGTCCGCAGGACAACGAAACGTCATATTTCTATATTTGCGGAAATTTATCCAGTGCATAGTATAGTTAATATATTTATAAACGGGTCTATAACGGATACTGACTGGGTAATTTTCTATAACCCCACCCCTAAAAAAAGGGGCAATATAGGTATTTATTTTTTATAACATTTCGACAGGCTCATTTCGACAGGCTCAATGCAGCGCAATGCGACGCCCCAACTCCTTAAAAAGGGGCAATAACAGGAATATGACGCTTCGTTGTCCTGCGGACGAACGAAGGTCGGGTGACCTCAATTCGTCCATAAGGACAATTGAGCGTCATGATTCAAATCGAACAGATTCCTCGCTACGCTCAGAATGACAGCAATGTACGATGCGGAGGATGGATGGCGGGCTATGTATAATACAAAAAATCGTTATAGGGATAGCGCTTAATATGAATTTCACGAACATATTTGTACAGCAGTTCTTTAAATTCTGGAAAATTATCCTTATAAATGGCGGAAATAAATATACATGGCTCGTTGTTCTTCGAGACCCAACTATTTTTTAAATCTTCTAACGTGGCCTTGCCCGCAAGGCCGCCGTATTCGGAGAGTTGACCCGCAAGGTCGCCTTTATTAGAACTGGTGCCGTTGCATCGGCGATAATCTTCGGTAACGTGACCTTGCGGGTCGGAGCTAATATAAGCATCTATTTTGTTGAAAACCATAACAGTTGGTTTATCCGATGCATTTAGTTGCTGCAAGGTTTGGTTAACAATTATTATCTGGTCTTCGAAACAGGGATGTGAAATATCAACAATATGAAGCAAGATATCAGCTTCGCGGACTTCATCGAGAGTTGATTTAAACGATTCCACCAAATGGTGTGGAAGCTTTCTGATAAAGCCGACTGTATCGCATAAAAGAAAGGGCAAATTATTTAATATAACCTTTCTGACGGTAGTATCGAGTGTAGCGAATAATTTATTTTCAGCAAAAATATCCGACTTGCTAAGCAGGTTCATAATTGTTGATTTGCCGACATTAGTATATCCCACAAGTGCAACCCTGACAAGCTTTCCCCTGTTCTGCCGTTGAGTAGCTTTTTGAGTATCAATTTTTTTTAATTCTTCTTTCAGATGGGCTATTTTTTTATGTATTATTCTTCTGTCGGTTTCGATTTCGGCTTCGCCCGGGCCTCTCAGCCCTATGCCTCCGCGCTGGCGTTCAAGGTGTGTCCATAAATGTGCAAGGCGTGGGAGCAAATACTGATATTGTGCAAGTTCTACCTGTGTTTTTGCATGTGCTGTCTTTGCCCGTGTAGCAAATATATCTAAAATAAGATTGGTGCGGTCGAGAACACGGCGTTCAACAATTTTTTCAATATTACGTAATTGCGAAGGGCTAAGATCATCATCAAAAATAACAATATCTGCCGCATTGTCGCGGATATAATTTTTTATTTCGTTTAATTTACCTGAACCGATAAGAGTCCGTGGATTTGGATGTTCGATATATTGAGTAAATTTTTTGACCGGTATGGCTCCTGCGGTTTCGGTAAGGAAAGCAAGCTCGTCGAGATATTCTGCGATTTCTTTTTCGGCCCGGCGATTGTAAATAACTCCTATCAATACGGCTCTTTCAGGAACAAGGGTTGTATCAATCATTATTCTATATTCGACGTTGAATTTCTATTTTATATTATTTGATGTAACTCGTATGTTTGCAAAGTTAAAATTAAAATATAAAAAATATGTAACTATTTAGATATGGACGTTATTACCCCACCGAAGTAAGAACGAAATACGAACTTACGAATTACGAAAAAATTTGCCGGTGGGTTGATTCGTAATTCGTAGGTTCGTAAAAAATTCGTACTTCGATGGAATATTCTTAAAAAAACCAATGACCTAAATAGATGTTATTTGATTAAATATTTATTATTACCGAGTGCGTCATTTATTGACTTTTGTAATGTCAAGCCGGCATTATAAATCATATCAATATCGGGGGGAAACGGCAGAGGCCTGATACCGATTAATTTCTTGCTTGATTCTGTCAATGCCTTTAAATCACCGTTTGCAATTGCATAAACATGGTCAAATACATGGTCTGCTGCTACAGGTATTGTAATTAGCGTTTTATTGGTTGAATTAACAAAGTATTCGACGAACCCTTCAATATGAACAACTTTGGTTTGACGTGTTTTTATAACCTGGCATGATATGGTCTTTTTCTTGGGTTTTTTAATATCATTTCCAAGTGAATCCTTTGCTACATTGCCCTTGTTATCCAAAACATATTCCCAGCCGTCTTCAATTTCTTTTGAATCAACATATCGTTCTTCAAGAATTTTTTCAGGAAGTAAATCAATTTTTGTCAATTGAACAGTTATTAAATAGTCATAAATCTTTTCATTTTTCTTTTCAGTATAATATTCTACCCAATCACTGTTAAGCCGGTTAAAGTCAATACTTAATAAAAGCGCTTCAAACTCTCTTGTAATTTTGAGCATTGATTGGTTTGCCACATTAACAAAAACACGGGATATCCCTGCATATTTGGCTTGTTCAATGAATTTATCAATGTCCTGATAATCACGGTAATATTGTTTTACTTTTTGAAATTCAGAATATGCTTCCCTTGCCGAAAGCTTATCGCCTTGCTTAAGCAGCTTTTGACCATGAACATAAAAAAATTCCGCCGCTTTCTTTTTCGCTTCAATAATCTCCCTGTTATAATCAACCGACTGATAGTTGATAGTTTTTCCTTCTATTGTAATGGGCAATACGGTTTTTACAAGTTCCTGGCGGGTTTTTAATGCCGAATATTTTTGAAATACTTCATCCCAGATATCGGGATTTCCTTCCTGCCGTAAAAATTTAATACGGTTATTGTCCTGCTCGTTAGCTAATTTATATGCTTTATCAAGATTAATCGCTTCCTTTTGATTGGCAGGGTTTTTTCTTAATTTAATAACGGCTTTTTTTACCGCCTGGTCGTAATACCCTTTTTGAATCAGCTTCTTTGAGGAATTGCAGCTTATTATAAAAAAGGGTGTGATAAGTAAAAAAATTATAGTTCTCATTATTAAAATATTTAAATGGTACAAAGATAATTATTAATAATATCTTTGTGGCTGTTATATATAACTATATATACCAATGTGGTTTATCAGCAAGTTCTTATTAAGGATATTCGGTTGGAAAGTCCACGGAACTGTTCCTGATTTGAAAAAAGCTGTTGGGATTGTAGCCCCTCACACAAGCATATACGATTTTGTCATAGGAGGGCTTTTTTTTGTATCTTTGAGAAAAAAGGCGGGTTTTCTTATAAAAAGCAGTTATTTTTTCTTTCCGCTTGGAATAATCTTAAAGGCATTCGGAGGTATTCCGGTTGATTCAAAATCGAAAACCAATATGATAAACAAATCGGTCGAAATTATCCGGCAACGTGATAATATATTTCTGGTAATTACCCCTGAAGGGACAAGAAGTGCTACAAAACATTGGAAAAGGGGCTTTTATTATATATCATTAAAAGCCGGTATCCCTATTATTCATGGGTATTTGGATTATAAATACAAAATTATCGGTATTGGCCCTGTTATTTGGCCATCGGGTGATATTGACGCCGATATGCTAAAAATTAAAAAATATTATTTGGGTATTAATGCCCGTCATCCTGAACGGTTCACAACCGGATTGGAGGGAGAAAATGAAAAAAGATAGGCTTTTTTCAAAATGCTTGAAAATTAATTTACAATTTTCTGGATAAATTACAAAAAGAGCGGGAGAATCGGTGAGCGGGGGAGCGGGGGAAATCGCCCACTCTCCCGTTCGCCCATTCTCCCATTCGGTTGTTTGAGATTTAATATTAAGTTAATTATTGTAAGCTGTTGTTTGAAAAATGAAAAAAAATAGCATTAAAGTCACTATAATGCAGGTTAATATTGTTTGGGAAAACAAACATAAAAATCTGAACAGGTTTTCCGAATGTTTGGAATTAATTGAAGGGGAAACCGATATAATAATATTTCCTGAAATGTTTACTACGGGCTTTACAATGAATTCCGCTAAATTTGCTGATAAACCGGAAAGCGATACACTAAGATGGCTCGCCGATAATGCTTATAAGTATAAATGTAATATTATTGGAGGAATAATAGCCCAGGAACAAGACAAGATATATAACCGGCAAATATTCATGAAGCCCGATGGCAAATATGAATATTATGATAAAAGGCATTTGTTCAGAATGGCTAATGAACAAAAATTTTATTCTGCGGGAAGCCGGAAAGTTATTACTGAGCTTTATGGTTGGCGTATAATGCTGACTACATGTTATGATCTTCGTTTCCCTGTATGGACGCGGGCATGCAACGATTATGATGTTTTAGTAGTAATAGCAAATTGGCCTGAGAAACGCCGGGACGCATGGAATACTTTATTAGTAGCACGGGCGATGGAAAATCAGGTATATGTAATTGGTGTGAACCGGGTCGGAAAAGATGGGAATCAACATCTGCATTCCGGCGACTCTGCCGTGGTGCATCCGGCGGGTTATATCATGAGTAAAACCCCGCCTTATAAAGAATCGGTTGAAACAATTGAGCTGTCATATAAAGAGCTCGTTGATTTCAGGAAATCTTTTCCCGCCCATCTCGATGCCGATAAATTTGAACTATTTTTGTAGCTATGAAAATCCGGTTTATATATCCCCGCTTTGAAAAATTAGTTGAATCAAGAGCCGAGCTGGCTTCATTGGCTGAAATAAAAGGCGTCGGTAATTTCAGAATGCCTCCTGCATTGGGGATTCCTATTCTAGCTGCTTTGACGCCGGAAGATATTAAAATCGAACTTTTTGATGAAAATATTGAACCTATAAATTATAATGAAGATGCTGATGTAATAGCTGTCAGCTTTTTTACTCCACAGGCAGAATATGCTTACTCTGTTGCAAAAAAATTTAAAGCCAAAGGGAAAACAGTAATTGCAGGAGGAATGCACCCAACGGTAATACCTGAGGAAGCGGCAGAATATTTCGATTCGGTCTGTATAGGTGAAGCTGAAGAAATCTGGTTGACTATTCTCAGTGATATTAAAAACAAAATGCTAAAAAAATATTATTACGGCGGATATCCCGATTTGAGCACTTTACCAATTCCACGACGTAATATTTTTAAAAACAAAAGCGGCTATGAATGGGATGGGACATTAGTGCAGGTTTCACGAGGTTGTGCCAACAATTGCGAAGGTTGTATAATCCCTGTTGAAAGCGGGAAAGAATACCGCTTCCGGTCTGTACAAAATGTCATTAAAGATATTGAAACCATTGGCTCTATGGATTTTTTTTTTACTGACGACCCTTTAGTTCTACCAAATCAGCAATGTAAAAAATATTTATTGCAACTACTTGAAGAAACTAAAAAATTACAACCGAAGCCAAGAATTTTCCTGTCAGGATCACTGAATATATCAATCGAAAAAGAATATTTAAACAACTTATATGAGGGCGGTGTTGTTTGTTTATATATAGTTTTCGGCTGTGACCCGTTTTCAATAAATGCATTCCGGCCCGGTGGCCATAAATTTTTCAATTGGTCGCTAGATATTGTAAAACGAATTCAGGATTCCGGCATTCACGTTTTTACATCGTTTGGGCTTGGATTTGATTATCAAGATAAATCGGTTTTTGATTTATCACTTGAATTTGCGGGAAAAGCGAATATTAAAACAGCAGAATTTTATATCCTTACACCATTTCCAAAAACCCCTTCATGGTTCCGTTTTATAAAAGAGAACCGGATTCTGCATTATAACTGGTCTAAATATAATTCTGCGAATGTTGTTTTCAAGCCTAAAAATTTTACAGACATGGAATTGCTCGAAGGTTATTTATATTGCTGGAAAGAATTTTACAAAAATCGTCTGATTGACAGTTCTATAGATATTTTTAAGCCATAAAAATCCGGTCTCAAAGTAATGAACATCAGATTGTTTATAAATTTTTAAACCAAGGCGTTGAAACAGGAAAACAACATTATATCTTCGCAGGAAATATCAAACTATACCTCGATTTTTTAAAGGGATATAAAAATTATGCCGTACCGACGATTACCAAACACCGACCAGGCAAGGTTAAGAGCCCTAAAAAAAGCGATTGATTTAGGACAAGCTCTTTCTCCTGTGACCCTTGCATTTTCTCAGGCTACTTTACAAAAAATACGTTCTTTTTTACCGCTCTTTGAACATCAACTGTTACAACAGCAACAGGCATTCACCAATCAAACCACCCGCAGCAAGGAGTATATCGAAATATATAAAAAAACCAAGATTTATATTTCCCATTTTATACAAGTGATGAATATGGCTGTTCAACGGGGAGAGCTGCCTTGTTCAATCAAAAAACATTATGGTCTGAATGAAAATTCAAAAAAAGTGCCTTCATTAAACACAGAATCGGATGTAATAAAATGGGGTGAGCGGATAATAAAAGGTGAACAGGAACGGCTCTCTCATGGTGAAAATCCGATAATGAACCCCAAAATAGCTATAGTAAAAATAAATTACGAAAATTTTATCGAGGCACATAGAAATCAAAAAAACCTTCAGGAGATAACCTCAAGAACTTTAAACAAAGTTGCAGATAAGCGAAATGAAGCCGATACGATTATTCTTAATCTCTGGAACGAAATCGAAGAAAAATTCAGCACTCTTCCCGATAATGAAAGAAGAGAAAAATCTTCCTTATACGGACTTATCTATGTTTACAGAAAAAATGAAAAGTTGAGCAAAATCCGCGAAGAGCAGGAAAATAATAATAATGAACCTGTAATGACTCTTCAGGAGTCACAAAAGCTCGACAGAAAGGAAAATGAATTAATACCCGCTTTTCATTTTCTTGAAGATAAAGTAAATCAGCCCGCTGTCAATTAAAATATGAAAATCGGCAACTTGCTTTTCGGCGAAAAGCCTGTCTTCCTTGCCCCTATGGAAGATGTCACGGATTATTCATTCCGGACTATGTGCAAACGGTTCGGTGCTGATTTTATGTACACCGAATTTATCTCTTCCGAGTGTTTAATCAGGGGGATAAAAAAAGGCATCAGGAAGATGGAAATATTGCCTGAGGAACATCCGATAGGAATTCAGTTGTACGGACATAATATTGATGTAATGGTTGAAGCTGCCCGGCTTGCTGAAGAAGCCAAGCCCGATTTGCTCGATATTAATTTCGGTTGCCCTGTGAAAAAAATTACAAACAGGGGCGCTGGTTCCGGCTTAATGAAAGATATTCCAAAAATGGCGGCAATGACTGAAAAAATTGTCAAGGCGGTAAAATTGCCTGTAACAGCAAAAACCCGTCTCGGCTGGGATGAAAAATCAAAAAATATTGCAGAAGCAGCGGAACGCTTGCAGGATAGCGGAATCAAGGCAATAACCATACACGGACGCACCCGTGAACAAATGTTAAAAGGGATTGCCGACTGGACATTAATCGGTGAAGTAAAGAATAATCCAAGGATAATAATTCCGGTAATAGGTAACGGCGATATTGACAGCCCGGAAAAGGCAAAGGATTACTTTGATAAATACGGAACAGACGCTATTATGATTGGAAGAGCCGCTATCGGTCAGCCATGGATTTTTTATAACATAAAACATTTCTTATCAACGGGAGTAAAGCTCGATGAACCGATACTTCAGAAAAAGGTTGAGATTTGCACAGAACATTTGAAAGAATCGGTATTGCTAAAAGGAGAAAAAGGCGGGGTGCTAACCATGCGACGACATTATATCAACTATTTCAAAGGGATTCCGCATTTCAGGGAAACTAAAATCAAGCTGCTGACTTCAAATTTCTATGAAGAAAATCTGAAAATTCTTGAAGAAATCGTGGAAAGATTCAAATTTTAATTCCAACTACTGTAATATCATCTATTTGTTCGTAATATTCATTTGTATTCGGATTTATGCATTGCCTCCAGCTAGAAAATTCATTATTGAGTATTGTTTGTTGCTCCCACATTGATTTTTCACAGTTTTTAAGCAGAATCTCCTTAAATGGCTTATATTTAAATTTTTTACCATGAGTGCCACCAAACTGGTCGGCGAATCCATCAGAAAACAGGTAAATGCTCATACAAATTGTTACCAATGTAATTGTTAAAAACCACCATCTTTTCCAGAAAGGAGCTTCAATTCTGATTTTTAATTCAAGTGGCTTATCCGTACAAATGCCATCGCTGTTACAGGCGTTTACAAAAAATGTAAAATTACCATCTTCAATTCTGTTGTATTGAACGATGTTATCAGTAGAAAATTCCGACCACCCTAAATCATAACCCTCCATTTTATATTGATAGGTGACTTTACTGGGATTTTTGTAACTAATCCCCATGAATTCAATTTTCAATTTATAGGCATCATAGGGACAAATAATATCATGGGTAAAATCCACTTCTTTATCAGAAAATTTTACCGAAGTAATATTTAAGGCCGGAGGCACTAAGTTCTTTTTGTTTTTTGCAGGATCATATTTAATTATTCCGGAGGAGGTTCCAAACCAAATATTACCGGTTTTATCTTTAAATACGGCATTATAATTAAATTCATTTATTATTCCGTTCTTTTTACTAAAGGTATTGACAGAAAAATCATCTGTATTTATTTGACTTAATCCGGCACGATGGCCAATCCAAATAAAGCCCTTATCATCGGCAATAATGCTGTAACAATAATCAGAAAATATTCCCTGTTCGGTAGAAAAATTTACTGAAGATGCGGAATCAATTTTGAAAATTCCATTTCCATACGTAGCGATCCAGATATTACCATTTTTATCTTCGGTAACTGAAGTAATATCTAATATATCGTTAATGGAAGAAACCCGGAATTTCATCATTTTATTATTTCTAAAGCAACATATATCTTTCCCATAACATACAGCCCAAATCTGATTTTTGGTATCCCTGAATATTTGTTTGATATTATTATGCGGCAGACCATGGTTACTGCTATAATGTTGGACGGTGTTGTCGCCAGGATGGATAGTAAAAATACCTCCGAGTGTCGCTACCCAGACAGATTCATTGTCTCCCGTTATTGCATTAACCGAATTCTGAAGAACATCTTCGGACAGGAAATATTTCTCAAACTTCCCTGAATTTATTTTTTTATTATATATCCCGCTTTTTCGGTACCTATCCAAAATGTTCCGTTAAAATCAACATACAATGAGGTTATTTTTTCTTTGGGCAGGCCATTATTGTCGGAATAAAACATGATTTTACCATGGCCATTAATCTCTTTGCAAACCAACCCTTTATCAGTTCCAAACCATTCATATTGATCGTCAAAATATATGGAGAGAACATTATTGCTCAGGTCATTGCCCTCAAAAGAATAAAAGGTAAAATAATCACCGGTAAGAAAAATAAGTCCACCGCCGTAAGTTCCCGCCAATATATTTCCTTCTTTATCCTTATATATTTTTTTTACATAATTATTTCCCAATCCGTTATTTTCATTATAATTTATAAAACTTTGGCTATAATCATCATTTGAAAAAAGTAACTTAAAAATTCCACTTCCGAATGTTGCTATCCAAAGGTTAGATTCATTATCAAGGATAGCGTCCTGAACATTCAAATTCGTTAAATTCAGCTTGGTACCCATTCTTATTACACTAACCTTTTGGGCTTTGTCAATATTTCCTGTAAGCTTAAATAAACCCTCCCCTTCCGTTCCAACCCAGAACACATCACTGTCTGCAATTTTATTAATACATTGAACTTTTACTTCGGGAATCTCATTAATATGCTGGAAAGACATATTGTTTCCTCCGTTATCAGAAAATTTTGTAATAAATAATCCGTTTGAAGTTCCAACTAAAAGCTCATTATCATTTAATATATTTACAGAATAAAAGTTTGTGGATAAATTGCAAATGAAAGGCATTAAAATACCATCCTTTCTAATTTTAAATAATCCCTCATTTTGAGCTACCATCCATATATTTCCGTGTTTATCTTCACATATATCATTAACGGCGCTGTTAATTTTTCCACCTGATTCGATTTTTTTAAAAGCCCTATTCTGATAAATAGAGATTCCGCCCTGGTTATGTCCAATCCAGATAATTTCTGAACGATCAAAATAACAGGATGTAATAAAATTTTCTGTCAGGGAATCATCTGATGTATAGACGACAAAACTTAATCCGTCAAATCTGTTCAAGCCCTCTCCGGTCCCTATCCACAAATATCCCTTTGCATCCTGCGTCATGTCATACACAAAGGATTGAGAAAGTCCTTCATCTATTCCATATTTTTTAAACTTATAATTCTGGGCAAAAACGGAAGTAAACAAAAATAAAAACAGAATAACAAATATCTTTTTCGTTTTCAACATCATTTACTTTTTTTGGGTTTAACACTTATTGAATATTTATATTTGGGAATTCCCCCGATAGGCGAAGTAAAAAAAGGAAGAAATTCTCCATACTGGTTGGTTATATATAAAACGACATTATTATTTTTCTGCAGGGAATTGTTTTTTATAAACTGAATATCATATGAGGTGTTTTTTTCCTCTTTATCAATGATATGTTCGCTTGTCACCCAGTTATTATCCCCGGAAATCCCGCATTCTTCACCATTTTTTGCAACTGAAATAATCCGGATGACCCCATCATTATCCCAGTCAAAATTTGATTGTTTTAAAGAAATCACCTTATCATCAATATAAGGATAAATATGGGAAATGCTTTTGTAGTCATTATCAAGCCGGAAAGAATATTCAAAAGTAAAAGAATTTGCGCCTTCAATCGGATTATTCTGGTTTGCTTTTGTACTAAGAAAATACCGGTACAGATTTCCATCATTCCCTGCGACACCCTCGGCAATAATTTTAAATATATAACCCCCATATTCAGGCATCAGCTCGCCTTCAGTCGGATTAAAGGGACCAAATGTGTACCAATTATTATCATAGGCAGGGTTCGCATCAAATGTCTTAGTTGACAATAGATTTCCGCTTTTGTAATTACCGGATGGATGAATGGTTCTGGCTTCCTTATCCGAAATGCATCCCTTACCACCGTAAACAGAAAAGGATGTTTTGGTATCGGCATTTCCTTTTAACTCATCATTTTCGCCGTAAATATCAGGATCAAATACGCGAATGTAAATCGGTGCAGTATGTGACCGTGGTATAGAAAAGAAAAATATCTGACAAAAATCATCATCGCCCCAATTTGTATCTCCATCCTTTCCAAAAGTTACCAGGTAAGGAATATTTTCTTCTACAGTGGGAGTTGGTTGTGACAAAGTGATAACTGGGAGCAATAAAAATAAAAAAAACAGTATTTTCATTACATCATTTTTTTTGCGAAATTAATAAATATTCGATTATTGAGTAAAGTTTTATGACCCTTTCCCCATTATTCTTTTTTAATGTCCGGATTAATTACCGTGATGTTTTTCAGTACACATGCTTTTTCGGAATTTCCGGAGGTATCTTTCATACCGGTAACCTGGAGACGAACAGAATAATTTCCGGTTTCAGCAAAAATATGACTTACTATGGCTCCATATGCTTTATTCCCATCGCCAAAATCCCATGAAAATTCTTTTATAATAAAATTCTTCAGGTTGGTTTTTGTGCCATCAAATATAACTTCAGAATTTATTAAACAAGTATCAACCGAACTAATATACACTTGTTCTATGTCTTCAATATTTAAACTATAAGTAACAATTTTCGTAAATTTTTCCTCGGAAAGCGTATCAACAACCTTCAATTTCACTTCGTAATATCCGGGCTTTTGATAACAATGCTCCGCTTCAAAAGCTTTTATTTTTGTACCATCGCCAAGGTCCCACTCATAAAAAAGCTTTGTCGTATCGGAAGTGCCTGGTTCGAAAAAAACAAAACAATAATTATTTTCGCGCATACTATCGCATTTTTCAATAATTTCAGGTTTTACAGTAATAAATTTAAAATAATAAATATCATCTGACTTATTCCTGTTGGAAGAAAAATAACCTGTTTCAGAAAGCGAATCGGTAATAAACCCGAAATCATCAAATTCAGAATTTATCGGTTTGGCTATAGGTTCAGGATCTTTCCATTCACCGTTGATTTTTTTTGTAAAGAAAATATCTAACCCACCAAGCCCATTATGTCCTGCTGAAGAAAAATATAAATTACCAGAGCTATGAATAAAAGGGAACATTTCATTTTGGGAAGTATTGACTGCGGAACCAAGATTAATCGGTTGGCTCCACTCGTTCCCAATTAACTTACAATAATAAATATCGGTGCCGCCATATCCGCCGCTCATATCGGAAACGAAAAATAATTCTTCACCATTTTCATTTAAACTAGGATGCATTATCATGTATTCATTGCTGTTATGTTTAAATGGCTGAATATTTGTCCATACATTATCTTTCAGTTCCGATGTAAATATACCAATCTTATTATCAGGGGTCAGAAATATTCCCGAATTTTGTCTTGACATTATTATTTCGGTCAAAGTATATTAGATTATGAGGTAGGTTAAAACATACAGGACCGTCATGAAAAAAGGTCATAAGTTCTTTAGAAAATATTTTCGGTTTTCCCCAAACTGAATCATTAATCCTTGAAACAACATAAATGTCGAGCAGTGGCTTATTGTCGAAAGTTTTATAATCAATAAAAATATTGTTCTTTCTATTGGAACAAAAAACGATACTGCTATCATAATAAAACGGGCTGAATTCATCCGACTCGTTTGAGTTGAAGGGCAATAATTTCAGCTCATAATAACTTTCCTGCGCAAAAGAAACCGAGCCAATTCCAAACACCAAGAAAAACAATATTAATTTGACATTTCTCATGCAAACTATTTTTTATTAAAATCTTGGATTTCTCGAATCAATTTTGAATCCAAAATCATATCGAATAATTATTTCATGAGAGCCATTATCACACCTGCTTAGTTCCGAGGTAGAATAATCAAAGCAATATCCAATACTTAGCTGCGGTGTTACATTAATTCCAACCATTGCAATTATTGCACTTCTGATCCTATAGGAGATTCCAATCCAAAAGACATCTTTAAAAAAGACATTAGTATTAATGTCAACCGGCATTTTTCTTTTTTTATTATATGCTACAAGAATTGAAGGCTTTATAGTAATATTACGTATATTTTCGAATAAATAGCCCGATGTAAAGAAATAATTATAGTCGGAAAAATTGCTTTTTATTTTGTATTTTCTTGATATTTCATTATAAGAATAATCCATAAAAAAAGGTATAGAGGTCCCGATAAAAAGTTTTTTTGTATAATAATAAATTCCCGTACTGAAATCAGGAACTGTTAAGATTGGGGTATCATATTCAAATAACATGTCATTTTCGTCCCGCGTGACAATCTGTGACCATTTATGATTTACCAGAAAGAAACCGGCTCCTAAACCAAAAGAAAGTATCCGGTCACTTCTGCCCATTTTTATATGGTAAGCATAGTTACTAAAAATCCCGAAATTATTTGACACCCCGATTTTATTATTCAATACTGAAAAACCGACAGCAATATTTTTTTTCTTTAAAGGACCATGTACGCTAATGCCCTGAGTTTTGGGAGCGCCGTCAAAACCGGCCATTTCATTTCTATATAAAATTGCTGCACTCAGAACATCCCTGCTTCCTGCATACGCCGGATTAATTGCTGTACCATCAAACATGTACTGACTATAATATGGAACATATTGTCCAGATATAAAATTTGACGCACCAATAATTGTTATTAATAAAAATAAAAACCTTCTCATTCTATCGTTTGATTAAAACATAACCATTATAAAGAATTTCATTGCCCGACTTTATAATATAATAATAATAGTCTTCCGGTAAATCTTTTCCATTGTTATCTTTCCCATCCCAATTATTTGCATAGTTCTCTGTCCGGAATACCTGAATTCCCCATTTATTATAAACTTTAAATGCTAAAACACTATAGTCGGTAAGCCCATCAATAATAAAATAATCATTTTGTAAATCACCGTTTGGAGAAAATCCGGTTGGAATAATAAGATTGTTTACAAATAAAACTGTCTCATCAAAAACCGGAGGGCATACGCCATTTGTTACGGTCCATCTAAATATATTAGGCCCTAATGACAAATTTTCAACTAATGAATTAGGATCGTAACTATTCGAAATAATTCCTGTACCTGATACTACGGACCACTGCCCGACTCCTACAGTGGGAGGAATTGCGTCCAGATGAGTTTCAAATATATAGGACAATTTTTGATCTGCCCCCGCATCCGCATTGACTGGTAAAGAGTTTACAGTGAGCGTAGTTATTATGATACTATCGCAACCAGCTATAGAAATGAGGGTATCGTAATAGACACCTGCAAAGTGTCTGTATGCGCCTCCAAGTAATATACTGTCACCACTGCAGATTGAAATAGTATCGTTAATGGAATAAACAGAGTTTACTGTCAGGTTTAGTTCAAATACACTGTCGCAACCAACCGTGGTAAGTAAACTGTCATAATAGGTGCCGGTCGTTGTATAATTATTACCGTGCCAGGTGTAAGTGGCTCCATTGCATATTTCGACTACGCTCAATATGACATAAGTTGGGTTAACATTCAGAACCAGTTCAAATATGCTGTCGCAACCTGCTGATGTTAACAGAGAATCGTAATACACGCCTGCTATTGTGTAATTATTGCCAAGCCATGAATACGTATCCCCATCACAGATTGTGGCTGACTCCGGAATAGTGTAAACCGGGTTTATATTCAGCGTGAGTTCAAAGATACTGTCACAGCCCGATATGCTCTGCAAACTGTCGTAATAGGTGCCTGCTGTTGTATAATTACTACCATGCCAGTTATATGTTTCTCCGTCACAGATTGAAGCTGATTCGTTAATTGAATAAACAGGGTTAACTGTCAAGTTTAGTTCAAATACACTATCGCAACCTGCTGTGGTCAGCAAGCTGTCGTAATAGATGCCGGTTGTTGTGTAATTATTACCGTGCCAGGTGTAAGTGGCTCCATTGCATATTTCGACTACGCTCAATATGACATAAGTTGGGTTAACATTCAGAACCAGTTCAAAT
>JACQWN010000693.1 GCA_016209245.1 Bacteroidia bacterium | reverse complement strand
GATATCAAAAGGTAGCGATTTACTCCGCCTGCAGTGCGCTTTTATTGATACTTCCGAAATAGAAGCTATTTCCGAGCATATTGGAAACCAGCAAGCCTTTTTATCTCCTTCATTTTTGCCTGAGTTCGTTCCCGACAGCGAAGAAGCCGCTCTCGACTTCGATTTACAAAAGCGTGACCCCCTTTTTGCCGAAGCCGCACATCTTATTGTCGCTCATCAACAAGGATCAACTTCGTTAATTCAACGAAAATTTTCAATCGGATACAACCGTGCAGGAAAAATTATTGACCAGCTTGAAGCTGCCAGGGTCGTTGGCCCTTTTCAGGGAAGTAAAGCACGACAAGTCCTTTTCACCGACGAAATGAGCTTGGAACAATTTTTGAGTAAACTTGATAAAAATTGATAATAAATCGAAATTAATGAGGTATGGGTATTATTATTTCACCGAAGTACGAAAAAGATACGAACATACGAATTACGAATTCGCTGGCTATTTCGTAATTCGTATATTCGTAAAAAATTCGTACTTCGATGGAATAATCCATATATAAAACGACATTGACATAAACAGCAACAATCAATTAATTAATTTAATATTTAATATGAAACAAATTTTTTTATTATCAATCTTAATGTTTGTTGTAACATTTTATGCTAAATCTCAGCAAACAACCAACATGTATGACACAAAAGCAAAAGAGATTCTTGACCAGACATCGGCTAAAATCAAATCTTATACTTCTGTTAAACTGGCATTTTCTTATACCATTGACAATCAACAAAATAATACTTCAGATACACACGACGGCGAATTTTTGATTAAAGGTAATAAATACAGGATTAATCTTATGAGCAGCATTGTTTACAACAATGGAACAACACAATGGACATTATTAGCCGATGCCGATGAAGTACAGATTACCGAACCCGATGCGGCAAGCGATAATATTCTGACGCCCGCCAATATATTTACTTTTTATGAAAAAGAGATTAAATATAAATATAATGGAGAAAAGCAGGAAAACGGAAAAACGGTATATGAAATAGAATTATTCCCCGAACAACCCAAAGAAAAAAAATATACAAGAGTAAAATTGAATATTGAGAAAACAACATATCATATCGCTTCAATAAAGTATTTTGGAAAAGATGGAATTGACTACACAATAATTGCTAAAACTTTTACACCTAATGTTCAGGCCGGTGATGCAGATTTTGTTTTCGATGCTAAAGCTCACCCGGAGATAGAAGTGATTGATTTGAGGGATGCAAAGCAATGATTACTTCTGTATCATTATCTTTTCTAAATGCACTCTGTTCCCATTAAAATTTATTCATTTCAAAAATTTTTTATATTTGCATCATTTTCATAACAAAAATTTTTTAAGATGAAACAATTATCTGAAGAAGAAATAAAGGAAAAGCTTAAGGCGGCATTCTGGGATATTAATATTGATCTTAATTTATTGATTGAAACATTAAAATCTCCAAAAAACAGCAATAATTCACTAGACATGAATTTCATATACTCAAGATTATTATTAAGCATTAAATGGTATACTTTGTTAAAGATAGTTCCCGGAAGCAAGTGGCCAGAAATGTTTAGTGATGAGGTTATAAAACGAATATTTCCAAAAAGCTTGCAAAAAAAATATATTTATGCCAGAAGTCTCTTATTACAATAAATTATATCAAATACAAGATATTGTACTATCATTAATTGATAATCTGAAAACTGGTTTTTACTTAACTGGAGGTACTGCGCTTGGAAGGGTCTATTTACATCACAGATTTTCTGAAGATCTTGATTTATTTATAAATAATGCTGCAGAGTATTCATCTGAAATCAAACGAATCGCTAAAAAACTTAAAGATGATTTCGGAACCGGATTTGAATTAATAACTGCAGCAGAAGATTTCACAAGAATACATATCAACAGAGATGGTGTTGTTCTGAAGATAGATATGGTGAATGATATCAGTTATAGAGTTGGTGATTTATTTATTTGGGATAAATATTCTAAAATTGATAATCCAATAAATATCTTAAGTAATAAAATAGCTGCTTTATCAAGATTTGCTGAAAAAGATGTTGTCGATATTTTATTTCTTTCTTATACATACGAGTTTATCTGGGAAGAAATAATTAAAGATGCGCAGGAAAAAGATATGTGGGTAAATCCAATTGACATTTCTTCTATTATTAATACTTTTCCTAAAGATAAATTTGATGAAATTAAATGGAAAATTAAAAATGATAACGATAAATTTGATAATGATTTAAAAATAATTGCAAAAGATATATTATTGGGGAAAAGCAATTCATTATTTAAAAAATAATGACCAACGCCCAAAGTATCTGGTGGGCGTTTAAGAAATTATTGAAGAATTCATAAATGTTTTGGGCAATAATATAAAATCTTCTTCTCTCTAAAATATTTCTCTTCAAAAAAATCTGAAATATTAAATATCTTAATATTATTTTTTTGATTTTTTATATCATTATTAATATCTCCGCCT
>JACQWN010000715.1 GCA_016209245.1 Bacteroidia bacterium | reverse complement strand
TTACGAACTTACGAATTACGAATTTGCCAACCACGAACCCTTTCGTAATTCGTAAATTCGTATTTTTTTCGTACTTCGGTGGAATAATAACGTTTATACCTAAATAGTTACTAAAAATAATTAAAATAGTTTGTAATAGGCTAAAAGTTAATAATATAATAAATTTTAACCCATGAAAATTGCAATTCTTTCCGACATTCACGGCAATTATGAAGCTTTATTATCGGTGCTAAAGGATATTGAGCAAATTAAACCTGCTCATATTTTCTGCACAGGCGACCTTGTAAGCTATGGCCCCGAGCCCGATAAAGTAGTCAAGCATATAATTAATTTAAAAATTCCATCTGTAATCGGCAATCACGATTATGCGGTTTTTCATCCTGAAAAGAAAGAATGGTTCAACGAAATTGCATGGCGTTCAATTGAAATAACACGCGATCTTCTTTCCGAACAGTCTTTGGAATTTTTAAGCTCACTACCGCTTTATCTGACTTTTGAAAATATATATATTGTTCATGGAACACCTCCCGATTCATTTGAAAATTATATTCACGACCTTCCTACATATGAAATTGCAGGATTTTTTTTACAATTTACCCAGGATATTGCGTTTGTCGGACATTCGCACCGTTTAAGATACTATGAGTTTACAGGTAAAACTTCTATTGAAAATTCCTTAAAAGAAATAACCACGCTAAAACGCGGTAGCAGGTATATTGTCAATGGAGGCAGCGTCGGGCAACCAAGGGATGGCAACAGATGCGCCAAATATGTTATTTTTGATACCGAAGCTTATTCAATCGAAGTTAGATATGTTGAATATGATATTAATAAGACGGTTCAACTGATTTATAAACTTGGATTTCCACGTTTAAATGCTGAGCGGCTTTTATGATTCTCTCTATCAGTGTCGGGACTCAACGACACAATCAAATGTTTCACATTAGTTTCGGGATGATTTCGATGATAAAAATGTTGATGGGGTTTTAAGTCACCCCGACACTGCGAAATAATTATTCAGGTTATATATACCCCATAATAAAATAAGTAATATACCCAACCAGTTCATGTGTCATAACATTCCAACCGGACAAAGTTTCACCGTTCGGTATAAACAAATGGTCGAACACGAATTTTCTAGGTCCTGAAAACCGGTTAGCTGAATAAGGGTCAACTTTCATACCTTCCTTTTCAAAACACTTAACAGCACGACGCATGTGATATGCTGATGTTATCAGTAGGTATCTGCCATTCCCTTGTTGATATATCGCTTTTATCGTATTTACGGCATTTTGATGCGTATTGTTAGATTCCGTTTCATATAAGACATCTTCCTCTGGGATTCCTAGTTTGATTAAGAAATTTCTTAAAAGCTCCGCTTCTTTATGATTTTCGATAAGACTGCCATAAATTCCGCTTATAAATATTTTTTTTATTTTGGAATCACGGTATAAATTAACTGCCTGGAGAAGGCGGTCAATTCCCCTGTGAAAATTTATCCTTTTCAATTTCTGGTCGTAGGAAATCATTCCGCTTAACACGATTCCGTAATCATACGGTTCGGTAATTGTGGATTTAGCTATAGCTTTAATCTCCCAAAGACGCATGACTTCATCAAAAATAAAAGAATTGGAGAAAATCAACAACATTATAATTGCGGCGATAAAACTTTTCTTTTTCCTTGCCGGTTTTTTTGCAAGCAACGAATAAACTAAAAGCCCGCAAATCCAGATGAATGGAGAAACAATAAAATACAATAATTTTGAGATGATGAAAAACATAATTAATAATGCGAATTAAGGGTTAAAAAAGTAATGTTTATAAATTTAACCATATCATAATCTCACTCCCATTACTGTGATATCATCGGTTTGCTCAAAGGGTTCATGTGTGTAAGAATTGATGTGGGCTTTCCATTCTTCAATGGTTTTATCTAATATTTCTTTTTGCTCGTCAACAGGTTTAGGGGCTATTGAGACAAGAAGTCCTTTCAGTTTTTTCGACATGAATTTTTTCCCTTTAGGTCCGCCAAACTGGTCGCTGAAACCATCGGAAAAAACGTAGAGCATATCGCCTTTATTAATCTGAATTTCCCTGTTTACGAATTCATCCATTTTATCATAAATTCCAATGGGCATGGAATTGGCTGCAATTTCAATCATTTGGCAGGGATTGTTTTCCCCGGCAATCGCCGGGTTAGTTTCCTGTGATACTGGTAGTGTCGCTTTTTTAACAATAACAAGAGGATTGTTTGCTCCGGCAAACTTCACATGAAAGATCTCCTTGCACTCGCCATTTTCAATCCATATTGGTTCAGGTACAAGGTCCAATATAACAAGAGCTATGTCCATACCATCTTTTTGCTCGCCTACCGTTCCTTGTTGATGCAATGCTCTAATTATGTTTTGCCTTAGTGCATTTAAAATAAATGCCGGATCAGGAATATCTATTTTACTCACTATTTCATTTAGAAACGTAACACCAATCATGCTCATGAATGCTCCGGGGACACCATGACCCGTGCAGTCAGCCACTGCAAATATCAAATAATTCTTCAAAATTGTGCACCAGTAAAAATCACCGCTTACTACATCGCGCGGCTTGAATAATATAAAATGGCTGGCCAGAATTTCCTGCAAAAGGACATCTTCGGGAAGAACCGCCTGCTGTATCCTGCATGCATAGTGGATACTGTCAGTTAATTCTTTATGAATTATTTCAATTTGGTTTTTTTGCTGTGTTACCAGGTCACGTTGTGATTGTATTTCATCTTTCTGGGCTGAAATTTCCTTGTTCTGTAATTGAATCATATGATTCTTGCGTTCTAACATAATATTTGCCATTTTTTTCTGCCGGAATTGACGGTAAAGCAAAATTGAAAAAATAAGAATAACCAGGATGCCAACAATAAAAGAATATATTAATATCTTTTGTTTTTTCATTTTTTCAGATTGCATGGCCAATTCCGATTCCTGATTTTTAATGAGTAATTGCTTCTTCTCGTTTTGATATTGTGCTTCAGCCAGCGTAATCTGTTTGTTTTTCTCAATATTGTAAATACTGTCATTCACATTTTTAAACTGTACATAGTAATTATAAGCTTCTTTGAACCTTCCTTGCCCTGCACACGCCCATGAAAGTCCTTCCAATGCTATTTTCCGGTATTGCAGGTTATTTATTGCATTTGAGATTTCA
>JACQWN010000714.1 GCA_016209245.1 Bacteroidia bacterium | reverse complement strand
TTTACAATATTTCCTTGATTGCGTAATCCATAATGTTTACAATCAGGATTGGGGCAGAAATAGTTATTAATATCTATCATAATTTTAAATTTTCTATTTCTGCAAATATATAAAAAATATCAATTAATTTATGACATCACCGAAAATTTAATAATTCATATTATGGATTACGCTAAATACATTGAAAGAAAACCCGAAGTAATGATGGGGAAACCGGTTATAAAAGGAACAAGAATTACCGTTGAATTAATAATAAGAAAATTTGCAAACGGATATACTGTTGACAAATTATTAAAAAGCTATCCTCATTTATCTGACGAACAAATATATGCTGTTTTTGAATATGCCGCTGATGTTATTGCTAATGAAGTAACTATTGAAGCAGTATGATTATAGCAGATGAAAATGTTGAGCAATATTGGTTAGACCTTCTTAGAAAAAGGGGCTATACAATATTATCTATTCGGGGTACCTGTCAAGGGCCACTGGCAAAGTAAGGTTTCTGGTTAAGTGCATGGCAGGAATGTCGCTGTTTTTAATCTTTCGTTCGATGGCGTGTATAATATTAACCTGACGGCAGGGGGAAAGGTTGTAAATAAAAAAGTTGTGGTGAGGGAGAAGAAATGATATACGTCGGCGTAGGGACGAACGGCCGTTCGTCCCTACGCCGAATAGGAATACATTAAAAACATATCTATATGACAGAAAATTTAAAGAAACTACCTATCGGAAAACAGGATTTTGCCTCCATGATAAAAGAGAACTATCTCTATGTTGACAAAACCGAATATATTTATAAGCTAATCAGCAGGGGTAGTGTCTATTTTCTATCACGTCCACGGCGCTTTGGAAAATCGCTGACGGTTTCAACGCTTGCTGAGATTTTCAGAGGCAATAAAGAGTTGTTTAAAAATTTATGGATTTACGATAAAATTAGTTGGGAAAAATTTCCAATAATACATATTGATTTCAGCGAAATAATTAAAAAATCGCTATCTGCAATTGAAAGTATTAATATCAGATTGGAAGAAATTGCTTCTGAAAACAATATTGCTCTTTCTCATACTGATTATGGTATACGTTTTCGTGAATTAATCAAGGTCATGGCTAAAGAAAAAAATGTAGTCATCCTGATTGACGAATACGATAAACCGATAATAGACTTTCTTGAAAAAGGACAGATATCAAAAGCGTTGGAAAACCGTGAAATTTTAAAAAACTTCTATTCGGTTTTGAAAGGCAATGATGCCCATATCAGATTCCTGTTTATCACCGGAGTCAGCAAATTCAGCAAAGTAAGTATTTTCAGTGATTTAAATCATTTGACGGATATTACCCTTAACCGTGATTATGCTTGTATGCTGGGTTGTACTGAACAGGAGATAACAGATAATTTCCCTGATTACCTGAATGAAACCTCCAAAACACTCGGAGTATCTGTAGCAGATATCAGAACAATGATTAAAGACTGGTACAATGGATATAATTGGCATGCTTCGACTGAAAGGGTTTACAATCCTTTTTCTTTGTTGAATTTTTTCCTTGAAAAAGAATTTAAGAATTACTGGTTTGCCACCGGTACGCCGACCTTCCTGATCAACGCATTGAAAAACCAGAAAAAACTACCCGAACATACAGGTAATATCCTGGTGGGAGACTCTTTTTTCGATAAGTTCGACATTGAAAATATTGATATCGTTTCGCTGATGTTCCAGAGCGGTTATTTAACCATAATCAAAAGCAATAACAAAGGAGCAAAGTGGCTCGATTATCCGAACCGTGAAGTAAAGGACTCCTTTATGGGGCAGTTATTAGAGGTATATGCTCAGAGCCATCTCAGTACTACAACCGGAAGTGTTGAAAGCATCAGATTCGCATTAGATGAGAATGATTGGGAAACAATTACCGGACATTTCAATATTCTTTTCAGCCAAATTCCTTACCAAATCTTCGAATCCGAAAAGGAATTTTACTACCACTCCATCATTCACACCGTACTCTCTTTAGTGGGCGTTGATATTCACAGCGAAATGCAAACCTCGACCGGTAGAATTGATACAGTTATCAAGAACGACAAATTCATTTACGTAGTCGAATTTAAAATTGGCGAAGCTGCCCAAGCCATGCAGCAGATCAAAGAAAAAGAATACTACAAACCATTCCTGAATGATGGCAGGCAAGTTGTGCTGGTGGGTGTGGGGTTTGATACGGAGAAGAAGGAAATTGGGGGGTGGATGAGGGAATAAAAACGCTGACAGGTCTTCCAGACTCTGTCAGGTTTTGGAAATCAACCTGTCAGCGCTTGTAGTGAGCGTTGTCGAACTATGCGAAGCTCCTGACAGCGTTGATAAAAATGAATAAAATGAAAAATTTTTATTTCAGGATATTAGTTTTTATTATTTTCTTTTTCAATACGTTGATTTGCTTCTCTCAAGCTCTAAAAGAAACCGGCTACCCCCCTATAAAAAATTTCTCCACAAAAGATTATAAAGGCGAACCTCAAAACTGGTGCATCGTTCAGGATAAACGGGGAATAATGTACTTCGGGAATAATGGCGGCATTCTTGAGTACGATGGAGTTAACTGGAGCATGCTCGAGGTTTCAAATAATTCCAATGTCCGTTCGCTTGCCATTGACAATACAGGCAGGATTTATGCCGGGGCCAATAATGAATTTGGTTATCTTGCTCCTGATAAAACAGGCAATTTGAAATATGTTTCACTGTTGGAATACTTAAACGATACGAGCCAAGAAATCGGAGAAGTCTGGAGTATTTTTTGTTCTTCCGATGGTATTTATTTTCATACCCATTCGACTATTTATTTATGGAATGGAAAATCGTTTAAACGATGGGAAGCTGAAAAAAAATTTCAAAAAACCTGGTGTTTTAATAATACTATTTATATCCGGCAAAAAGATATCGGGTTGCAGAAAATTTCCGGCGACTCATTAAAAATGGTCAGCGACAACGCCATGCTTAAAACCGAATCATTCCATTTAATACCTGTTGATAATGAAAGTATTCCTGTTTGCACGAGAAGCAAAGGATTTTTTTTATTAAAACTTCCTGTTAATACATATAAAACGGAAATAATTCCATTCAGGACTGGCTTCGATGACTTATTATTATCAATGAAAACAAATCATAGCATAAAGCTTGGCAATAATTATTTTTCAATCGGCTCTTCCGGCAATGGCGTGTTGATAATGAACCATTTTGGCGAATTGTTCCAGGTCATTAATAAAAAATCGGGTCTGCAGGATGAAGTGATTAACTTTCAATACCTCGATAAATATAATAATTTATGGCTGGCGTTAGATAACGGTCTGTCGCGGCTTGATATCAATTCCCATATTTCATTTTTCAACGACAAAGCAGGTGTTGAAGGGACTATTGAAGCTGTAACAAGGTTCAACAATACAATTTACATAGCGACGAATCTGGGGGTCTTTTATTTAGATAAAAGCAGTAATGATATCCCAAACGGAGATGTAACTACGCAGTATCAGCCCTTATTCAGGAAGCTGGAAGATATCAATAATAAGTGCTGGTCTCTGCTGACTTTTACAGGCAAAAATGATACGAGCTTACTGATCGCTGAAAATAATTTTATTTATGAGTTGGATAAACATCATCGTTTGTCCGCTATTCTTAAATGTGAACCCTGGGTTTTATACAGGTCCAAGGTTAACAGCAACAGGGTTTTCGCAGGATTGAACAATGGGCTGGCGTCTGTTTATTATTCTCAGTCCGGTTGGATTGATGAAGGAACAATCGCGGAAATCGTTGAAGAAATCAGGTGTATTGATGAGGATGTGCATGGCAATCTTTGGCTGGGGACAATCAACCAGGGAATTATCGAACTTAAAACAAGAGGAGCAAATAATAAAACAACGGATTATGAAATTATAAGGTATGATTCTGTAAATACAGGGTTGCCCGGCGGATTCAAATTTTATTATGAGCATAAAAACTGGCAGTTCTTTGCCACGATGAAATGGATGTACAAATTCAATTCTGAGTCATCGGAATTTGTTTCTTATGATGTGCCGGGGATAGAAATTCATGATGAATTTAATGCGATTCACAGGGCGTCGGAGGATTATAAAGGTAATTTATGGTTAAACATAACCGGTAAAAACAGGGTTTACCGCATTGGATATATTGAAAAAACTCATGGAAATACGTACAAATGGAACAGCTCAAAATTTTCCAGCATCTCAAAAGAAGTAATTAATTCAATATATCACGAACCGGATGGAATTACATGGCTTGGCGGGCCTGACGGTTTATTCCGGTATAATGACAACGTAATTAAAAAGTATAATGAAATTTACAACACATTAATCAGAAAAGTAATTACCGGTAAAGAGTCAGTTATTTTTGACGGAACTTTTTCCGATACGAACGGGACAGTTTTGTTGCAACAGCCCGGACATTTTAAACCTGTTTTAAATTATACTTATAATTCCGTAACATTTTACTTTGCCTCGCAGTTTTATGAATTTGAAGAGGATATATATTACTCCTGTTTTCTTGAAGGCTATGATAATAACTGGAACGAATGGAATAGTATTTCTCAAAAGGAATATACCAACCTGGATGAAGGAACTTACATTTTTAAAGTAAAGGCAAAAAATGTTTACAGTAATGAGAGCCGCATAGCTTCGTTTGAATTTACCATATCGCCGCCATGGTACAGGACTACATGGGCTTACGCCGGTTACATTATAATATTTGTTCTGCTGTTGTACATTGGAATACAATTGAACACGCAACGACTGAGAGCATTGAATATCCGGCTTGAAAAAATCATCAGGCAGCGAACTGCCGAAATTCAAAAGCAGAAAGAAGAGATACAAGTGCAGCGTGATATTGTATCGGGGCAAAAAAGAGAATTGGAGGCAATTCATGAAGAGCTTACCGCCAGCATCAGATATGCAAAAAGGATACAATCGGCTGTGTTACCTGGATTAGAATATGTCTCACAAATTTTCGCTGAATATTTTATTTTGTTCAAACCCCGCGACATTGTCAGCGGCGATTTCTTCTGGCTCACGAATGTAAAAAAATGGACTATTTTTTGCGTTGCCGACTGTACAGGGCATGGAGTGCCCGGCGCCTTTATGAGCATGCTTGGAATATCATTCCTGAACGAAATAGTACGCAGGGAAGAAATCACACAAACCAATCATGTGCTTAATGAACTAAGACGATATGTAATTGAAGCATTGCAACAAAAAGGCATTACCGGCGAGCAGCAGGATGGTATGGATATAGCTATTATTGCGATTAAAGATTTCACTCATGCTCAAAATGATACATTTACGGTACAATTCACTGGCGCTAATAATCCGTTGTGGATTATCCGGCATGAAGAAAATCGGCATGTAGAGACGCACTATAGTACGTCTCTACATGCCGATTTTCTTCATGCAGATGCTACCAATGCCGATGCAGGATCCAAAATTATAGAAGAAATAAAGGGGGACAAAATGCCGGTAGCTGTATATGTAAAAATGGACGATTTTACATATCATTCATTAACGCTTAAATGTGGAGATCGGTTATATCTTTTTTCTGACGGGTATTTCGATCAGTCAGGCGGGCCAAAAGGTAAAAAATTCATGTACAAACGGGCAAAACAGCTTCTATCGGAAAACCGGAATTGTTCCATGCAAGAACAAAAAGAAATTCTCGATACAGCAATTAAAGAATGGATGGGCTACACCAATCCGCTGACAAGCAAACCTTATGAGCAGGTTGACGATATTTGCGTGGCAGGAATACAGTTAGTGTAAGAGATCGTCCGGTATAAGCTCTCTCCATTTTTTACCCGATTTTTCAACAGCACAATTATTAGCATACTTAAGCAGAATTTTATATAATGACTTTTGCAAATCTACCGGAATTGTATCTATGGGTGAATTTTGGCTGTGGAATCTTAGCTTCTGAACTTCGGGACATTTTTTTAATGATTTTTTTTGCAGGGTGGGTAGCGAAATTAGCCCTTTTTCAGAAAGTAACGATTTCAGATGTTCGGCTTCATACGAAAGCTGGTTTACAGGTTTTTCGGCTAAATCTTTTAAGCAATTTTTGATTTGTTCATCAGAATACCCGCAGTTAGCAGGAGCAACGCCAATAACTTTTAACATACCAACGATTCTTCTGCATTTTTCGCATCTTCCGCAGGGCTTGACTCTGTTCCCTTGGATATGAGTTGCATGGCAGGAAACCTGCTGCTTTAAAAGCTCAGGATACCTTGTTGCCAGAATTTTTTCAATTAAAAGCTCGGAAAGCTGCCGTAAAACTGAAAACTGTGTTATATTCCATCCTTTCGATGTAAAATATTGCGTCATGTAATTGTCGAAATACCTGCTTTGGTCAAAAAGACCATCGTAGTGCGTTATTCCTTTGAAATTAAATTTTCTTGTAGTATCAAACTCATCGCCGATGATTAATCTTCCGATTCCCCGTTTTCTCAATAAAGGTAATGCACTAAAAAGAAATACCGCAACAGTCCATAACCGTATTGGATATTCATCCGCCCGGACATTGTTAAAATCTTTTCTGATAAAAGGCATCCTTCTCAGAAACCATGGATATATCCGGTCGCAGTTTGTCCATACTCTTGATGTATTCGGATACTGTTTCTTAAAATACCTGTATGCGTTCAACGCCGTAAACCAATGTCGCCCCGATTCATTAATGAAAATAGGATGTGGAGCTTCACAAATCTCATTTATCAATCCAAAGCTTAACAAGCTGTCTTTTCCCCCGCTTGAGAGAATACAATGCTTGTTTTGCGAGGTGTTCCAAGGGAGCAGATGTTCGCCCGAACCGGGCTGAGTAGTTTCAAATTCTATTTCAGCCAGTGAATACTTCTTTTTTTTAACGACAGGCAAATGTGCCGCATCGCCTAGTAGGAAAGGATTATGTTCAAGAAATTTTTTTACATAAATTTCTCTTGAAGTATTTTCGGTCATTTCCCTGATAAATTTTTTGTCTGACGAATCATAAATTCCTTTAAATATCAGCTTTTTGCAAAACAGTCCGTAATTCATTGCAACCTGCGCCGCAATCATCGATGCGATATTATGTGATGCCGGTTCGTCAGGGTCAAACACATTTTCATCATAATGATAAATCAGGTGGTTTGTATCGCTACGCCTGTTAGTTTTCAATGTATAAGGAGCAGAAAGCTTATTCTTTTCTACTTTTACTGGACCAACTTCAAGACTATCGAATACTTGTAAAATTTTCAATGAATTATCTTCTTTGATTTCTACATGGTTTCGTTTCATAATAGGAAATTATTCAAAAAGATTGTTAATTTTGTCATGTAAAAATTATTTTATTCTTTAATCGGTACATCAATAATAAATTTTGTTTCTTCTCCTTCAATGCTTTCGCACTTAATTGTTCCCTTTAGCTTTTGAGTTACTAAATTGTAAACGATGTTCAACCCGAGTCCTGTACCAATCTGTTTGTTTGTCGTGAAAAATGGGTCGAAGATTTTTTGTACATTTTTTTCTGAAATGCCACAGCCGTTATCGGAATATTGCAGGAGCAGATTGTCTTTTTCTTTTCTTATATCGGAAGACATGCCGCGGTATGTCTGTACAATTATCCTTATAAGGCCATCGTCTTTTCCTCGGAAGCCATGCCTGACACTGTTCAACACAAAATTCGTAATAATCTGTGCAAAGATACCGGGGTAGTTTTCAATTTCAAAGTCATTGGCGCATTCAATTTCTGTTGTTATTTGCTTACCTTTAAATTCGGGTTTCAGGCTAAACAGAATGTCTTCGAGATATGATTTTAGAAGGAATTTTCGTTTTTCTTCAGTCATTTGGTCAACCGATACCTGTTTAAAAGTGCGTACGAGCTCGCCGGTGCGCTGCATATTGCTCAGTATCAATTTTCCTGTCTGGAAGGAATTTTCGAGGTATTCCTCCAACTCTTGTCTTGACATTTTGTTTTCCTTGTACAGTTGTGCAAATTGTTTTGTCGCTTCAACCAGCGACGATGAAGCGGTGATGCCAATGCCGACAGGGGTATTGATTTCATGCGCCACGCCTGCCACAAGGTTGCCGAGCGATGCCATTTTTTCGGATTCTACGAGTTGTGCCTGCGTTTGGCGCAAAGTATACAGGGTTTCAGACAGTTGTTCTTTTTGTCGAGTTACAGTATCACGCTGGGTGGTTATTTCATCACGCTGCGATTCAATTTCTTCTTTTTGTTGTTTTATTTCATGGTTTTGCTTTTCAAGCAGCTCATTGTCTTTCTTTTTTCGCCTGTAACTCCGGTATATTACTATTGCTAATACCAGTACAAGTCCGAGTCCTGCAATAAAAGAATATGTCACAATTCTCTGACGGTTTAGCTCGGCTTTGTGCAATATTTCTTTCTGCATTTGCTCAAATTCCACCTGCTTTTGCTTTTTATCAAATTGGTATTGCATTTCAAGCTGCGTGATTTTTTTCGTGTTTTCTTCATTGCTTAAGCTATCATCTGTTTTGTCAAATAAAATATAATATTCATACGCTTCTTTATATTTATTTAATTTTAAATTGGCTTCACTTATTGAACCTGCTGCTGCTTTAATTATTTCCAGTGATTTTATTTCTTCCCCTATTTTTAATCCTTTATGAAAAAATTCAAGCGCTTTCTTGTAATTTAGGAAAGATATATAAATATATCCTATATTTATATTACAATTTGCAACTCCGTTAATGTCTCCGATTTCTTCTCTTATTTCTATACTTTTATTAACATAATATATAGCACTATCAATATTTCCAGAATTAAAAAATATACCGGCGATATTATTATATGTCAAAGCCGTTCCATATTTATCTCCAATTTCTTCATATATTGTTAAGCATTTGGAATAATTATTATAAGCGGTATCATAAATTTGTTGTTCATCATATAAAATTCCGATATTATTCATTGCTTTTGCCATTCCATATTTATCATTTATTTTTTCTTTTATTATATAGCTTTTTTCATAATATTCTTTTGAACGCTGATTATTTCCTTGCTCATAATAAACATGACCTATACTAAGATAAATTTCTGAAATGCTGGCACTGTCGTGATTTTCTTCACAAATCTGTAAACTTTTAAAAAAATATTCCAACGCTTTCTTATAATCGCTTTGCCATAAATATGTATTTCCAATTCCAAGATAGTCAGAAGCTATGTCATCAGCATCTTTTAATTCTTTATCAAGAGCTAAACTTTTTAAATAATAATCTAAAGCTTCTCCATATCTTCCTTGATATTCATAAACTTGTCCAATAGAACTACATGAAGCCGAAATCTCTCTTTTATTTTTTTTTTGGATGCTTATTTTTAAGCTTTTTCTGTAATTTTCTAAAGCTAAATCAAAATCTCCTTTATATTCATAAACATTGCCGATAGCTCTGAATGAATTTATCCGACCAATAACATAATTTAATTTATTACTTAATTTCAGCGCTTTAAGGGCATAACCGAGCGCTTTATCAGGTTCGTTTTTATAAAATTTATTTGCTAAAGCATTTAAAATTATAACTTTATTTGTATCTTCCTTCGCAGATTTAAGCTTGGCCGTCAATGAATCAATTGTTCTATCCTGCCCAGTGCTTGTTTTATAAAATAAAAATATTGAAATAATCGGGAAAAGATAATATTTTAAGTATAATATATACATTCTGAATAGTTCAAAAGAATTTACCTATAAACACTTTTCCGATGGGCAATTTTGATGATAGTTACAATAAGAATTTCATCAGCTATTGTGTAAATAATTCGGTAATTACCAGATCGAATGCGGTATTCGTCCATATTGCCTTTTAATTTTTCGCATCCGTAGGGCCTTGGATTTTCTGCCAAACCAAGAATTTTTTTAGTTATTCTGAAGTATTCTTTTTTAGGAAGTTCTTCAAGTTGTTTGTCAACTCCTTTTTTATATACTATTGTGTACATGCAATTCTTTATAATGCTCTTTTAATACCTTTTTTCTCATCTAATTTTTTTAATAATTTTTTAAAATCAAATACAGGTTCATTCTCGCTTTCTTTAACAGAAATCCTGTCTTCAATATCTTCAAGGTATTGCATTAATTCAAGGTATTGTTTGAGTGGAAACAAAACCATAGGTTCTTTAAGATTTTTATTTTTTATGAATGTTATATCTAAGTTCATATCATAAAATTTTTATTGCAGCGCAAATTTATTAATAATTAAAATCATTTGGAACTATTTATGTAAATATTTCATTATAATATCTATCAGCCCTTCTGCTCCCTCAATCAAAACGTCAATAGCCGCAAGTCCTGTATTTTCTTCAATTTCTTTGCAAACAACCGGCAATTGAACAGGGGCAATATTCTCATGATTAATAGTAATTGCAACAACAGGTTTACCTGAAATCAGCTCGATTGCCTTAATTTGTTTTTCAACAGGATGAAGCGGATACCCTGGAAAGCCGTCATATTCTTTTCTTGCAGGGGCATGCTGAAGAATTATCATATCAGGGCGTCCAGCAGCAAGAATTTCAAACCCTCCGGGATAAGCAGGATTCATAAGACTTCCCTGCCCTTCAATTATTATGACCTTAGGGTGCTTTTCAATCCATGCGGAGTAAACGGCATGCTCAATTTCGCCCGATACAAAATCGTTAATTATTGAGTCAATTATAATACTGTAGCTTGCACCCTGCATCCATGCCGTTTGACCTGTACCAATCATTTCAGCAGTAATACCCGCTTTCCGTAAAGCATGTATGAGGATCCACGCTGTTGTACGTTTTCCCACAGCGGAATCGGTGCCTAAAACAGCAATTTTTAATGATTTTACTTCATCAATTTTCCCTGAAAAGAAATGAAGCTCTTCGATTGGTTTTGGTTTGCGTATATCTCGTAGTTTGATGTTGGCTTGACGAGCAAGGCAAGTGATATCAGGGTCGTTCTGTAAATAATCGTGTAGCCCGCTATCAATATTTAATTTATAATTAATAGCTTTGGGTATTGCTTTTTGGGTATTCAAATCCATTCTGCCGCCATCCGGGGCTAAACCGATTACGAAATAGGTCGCAGGATAATCTGTTTCCGATGAATATCTAATTGCTTCGTGTATATCTGCTACTACCGGAATTCCATTAGGGCGGTTATCTAAAATATTGCCCGCATCTTGTCCGGCATACCTGCTGTCAATAACAGAAAGTACTTTGTATCGTTCTGTAAAACGGACAAGCCCGTGAGCAGTTTTTCCGTTTGGAGTATTAAAAGCGCCTTCGCAATAAACTATTGCGTTACCATCGGGCATCTCCATTATTTTCTTCCTGTTAATATTACGACGAACCTGTCGTTTGTAAGCGGAGCTTTATTGAGTTGTTCCAGAAGTGAAACAAATCCGGCTGTTGAGGCGGGCAATACATTAATTCCTTCTTTATCCCTAATCATTTTGGCATATTCAAGCATTTTTTTGTCAGAAGCATTACCTGCCCAGCCGTTTGTGCTTTTTATCGCATCCAGAGCATAATCCCCATCAAATGCATGCCAGTTTATCAGGGGTTCATTTATTTTTGTCTCTTTTATTTTATCAGGGATAAGATCTACGCAATTATTTTTATTCTGTATATATGCCTGTATAATCGGGTTTTTGTTATAAGCTGAACCGCCAACCATAATTGGAATTCTTGACGTTTTGCCTCTGCGGTACAAACTAAGAAACCCTTTGTAAATACCTGCAATAAGAGTGCCGTTTGACATTGGTGCGGCAACAATTTTCGGGGCATCTCTCAATTCATCATAAATTTCATATGCGATTTCTCCATATGCTTTTAATTGGAGCATAGTATTGTTTCCACCAGGATTTCCATCGTACATTTCCTTTTGTTCTGCCATTTTCTGAGAATATTCAACTGCGTTTTCATAATTTCCGGGTATTCTTAAAATTTCAGCTCCAAGCTGTGCCATTTCTTTTATCCGCAATGTATGGTAATGTTCAGGAATATTAATAACGCAGCGTAATCCGGCTACCCAAGCCGCCAATGCGATAGCCGCTCCATAGTTACCACATGTAGCCACTGTAATAGTATCAAATCCCCTGCGTAACGCATCCATGCATTGTGCAAAAGCGATTCTGTCTTTCTGCGTTCCTGTAGGATTTCCGCCTTCAAATTTTAAAAACAACTGCCGAATCCCTAACTCCCTTTCAAGATTCCTTGCTCTTACCAATGAAGTATCGCCAACTTCGGAATCAAAAATATCTTCATACGCTTCAACCCGTTCTTCAACTGAAAAATTCTTATTCGACGATATACTACCCCATTTCTTTAACCGCTCTATCTCGGTCACTCCGACAGCACCATCCAGAATATTTATCGAGGCGCCATTCTCCGTTTCTGTAATAACCTCCGGAGGTTTAAGCAAATCAATATTCATCAGGCAATAAATTTATGAAAGCACTAAAGCATAATTCTAAAATTTTTTACAAAATAATATAAGATTTTAATATTATTTCAAAAAATTTTATTAACAATCGCCTGAATTTAAAATTTATAATATAATCTATTGCACAAATAATGTTAAATTCAAAGAAAAAATAATTGTGAATAATTTTTTATTGTCGAATTTCTGTCAGGTGAATTTGCTTTGAAAATAAATTGATTTATTTTGTTATTTTCGTAATTTTGGACTACATTTGTATATAAATTCATCGGATGACTTTTTTATTTTATTTAGGACAGCATAAATGAATAGAATAATGAACATTTCCATTCAAAAAAATTTTTTCATTATATTTTTCTCTGTAATATTTTGCATTACTGCAAAATCTCAGACATTCACTCCGCCCGACAGCTCATTTACTGGAAATGATACCATTCAGATTATAAGAGATTCTCTTATAGCACAAATTAATCTCGACACTTCCATCCTTGTTTTTAGCATGGAGGATATCCGCAGGTTTTATAAGCTCGCCGATTCATTATTAAAATGTAAGGCCAATGAAAAACCGTTAAATGAGATTGTCATCGAAACTGCTATGAGCTTTTTAAATATTAAATACTCTAAAAGCCCGTCTAATCTGAATTTAGATAATAAGCTAATTATTAATCTGAGCGGTTTCGATTGTGTTACATACATCGAAAACGTATTAGCCATTTCAAGAATTGTCAAGCAAAAGAAAAATTCGTTTGTTGCTTTTGCCGCTGAATTGCAAAAAATCAGGTTCAGAAACGGCAACATTAATGAATTTCCTTCACGGTTACACTATTTTTCTGATTGGATTTACGATAACGATATTAAAAAAATTGCATCCGATATAACATGCAACATTGATACAACTCCTTATAATAAAACAGTCAATTATATGACTAAAAATAAAAACAAATATCCCAGTCTTTACGTGAAAGATTATTATGAACAAATAGGTGCGAAAGAGAAAGAAATTTCAGCGCGAAAATATTGTTATATTCCTAAGCTCAAAGTGCAGGAATATGAAGACAGTATTAAAGACGGGGATATAATTGCTATTACAACAGCAACTACCGGCTTGGATATTTCACATGTCGGATTTGCAATTCATAAAAATGGAAAGGTGCATCTATTACATGCTTCCACAACCGGAAATAAGGTAATTATTTCTGAAAAAATATTAGCCGATTATCTGAAAGCGAATAAAATGCAGACAGGTATTATGGTAGCAAGAATAATTGAACCGGATTAAAACCGGCAAGAACTGCGTAAAACTTGGTTTTTGAATTTAGTTAATAATAACAGGATTTGTACAATATGAAATAATATTATAACTTTGTAAGTTGATTGTATTATAATATACTTACTCCGGCAGTTGTTGTTACTGTTTACATAACTTCAAAAATATCAAAGTACTATGAAAGTTAAATATGATAAGGAAGTTGATATTTTATATATTACGTTTAGTAATAAAAATATCATTGAAAGCGATGAACCAAAGCCCTGTATTATAATAGATTATGCAAAGGATAACTCTATTGTTGGTATTGAAATACTTAATGCATCAAAAAAATTTTCAAATCCGGCAAAAGTCGAGTATGAAGTTGCATGATAATATGTTAGACACGTATTTCCAAATCCACTTTTCATTTCTCGCAAAGACACAAAGGGCGCAAAGAGAACATAAATATTTTATAAAGACAGAATTTATTATTTAACAATTAAAATTTAACAAAATGAAAAAAATATTTTTAATAACAGCCATTTTATTTTTTCAATTTTCTTTGTATTCACAAGATAAGAAATTTGATTATTCTTTGAATATTAAAAAGAACTTTCAATATTCTTTGTTTAACGTAATAACTACATTAGGAATATCATTTTATTTTTAAGATGAACAGATTTCTGACATTTACCCAGGTTATATTAATAATTTGCATTTCACATAACATGCAAAGCATCGCGCAGGTTGTTCCTGTTCCGGTATTTCCCGGCACCGATGATGACGTAACGATAATATTCGATGCTTCAAAAGGCAATGGGGCTTTATCGGGCTATTCCGGTAATGTTTATATGCATACAGGGGTAATTACAACCGAAAGCATCAACGGCAGCGACTGGAAGCATATAGTCGGCAACTGGGGAGTGCACGATTCCAATGTATTAATGGAAAATTTGGGTAATAATTTATATAGAAAAAGCTACAACATTCGCACTTTCTATGGCATTCTCCAGGAAGAGCAAGCATTGCAACTGGCTTTTGTGTTCCGTAATACCGACGGTTCAATTGTAGGCAGGGCTACCGATGGCTCTGATATTTATATTTCCGTCAACGCTTATCTGTTCAAAAATTATATCAGCCATTCGTTAACCGGAAGTGAGTTGACCATTGTTTTACAGAATGGTGCGATGACTATAGAAGCGATAACGGAAAGTATTGCAAAAATATCATTGTATCCCGATGGTAACATTTCGCCTGATACGACATACAGTGTTATTCTTACTTCATCTGTTCCGTCACCTTCAATATCTGACAATACTGCATATCTTGATTTTAGCTGCGGCGAACTGACAGTACGCATTAATAAATCGCCTGTCAGATTGTCGTTCAGACATAATGGAAATGTAGTTTCTTCAGAAGAAGTCGGTTATTTTAGCGATTATTCTACCAAAGGGTTAAGATTCCGGTTATCGGAACAGGAAGCAATTTACGGAACAGGAAGCAGGGCTATCCCAATAAACCAGCGGGGACAGAGAGTTTATTCCTATAACGAAGCGCATTACTCATATTCAAACGGGGCTTCTACATTAAATATCAACATCCCTTTCATTATTTCGACAAATATGTATGGAATATATATCGAAAATCGTACGGCTGCATTTTTTGATATAGGGTACTCCTGTGACAGTGTTTTCCAATATACTGTGGAAGATGGTAAATTATCGTACTATATAATTTCCGGTAGCTCATTTTACGAAATTCTGGACGGCTATACCGGCCTTACAGGAAAGCAGCCCCTTCCTCCACGCTGGGCGCTTGGTTATCTTCAATCGCGTTTTGGATATCAGGATGAACAGGAAGCACGGGATATGGTAACACAATTGCAGCAGCAGGATTTTCAGCTAGATGCACTTATTCTTGATGTATATTGGTTCGGACAACTGCAGGATATGGGCAATTTTACATGGAATACGTCTGCCTGGAGCGACCCGGTAGGAATGATTGACGATTTTAAAGCTTTGGGCGTAAAAACAATCCTGATTTCAGAGCCATATATTACAATGAACTCTTTCAATTACAGCTATGCAGATGCCAATCTGCTTTTTGGCACCGACTATTCAGGGTGCTGTACATATATTGTTCCCGACTTTTTTGCAGGGCAAGCCGGATTACTCGATATTTTCAAGCCGGCGACAAAAAATTGGATGTGGGATAAATACAAACAACGCATAAATGATGGTATCGCGGGCTGGTGGTGTGATGTCGGCGAACCTGAAAATCATCCTTCAGGAATGCTCCATGTCACCGGCACTGCAAGGCAAATCCATAATGTTTATGCTTTGGAATGGGCAAAATTAATTTACGACGGCTATAAGCAATATTTTCCAGAACAACGGCTGTTTAACCTGACACGCAGCGGATTCGCAGGTATTCAACGCTATTCTACATTTATCTGGTCGGGCGATGTTAACAGAAGCTTTGAGGCATTACAGGCGCAAATTCCTATTATGCTCGGCATGAGCATGAGCGGTGCTGCGTATATGCATTCCGACATAGGCGGATTTGCAGGCGGAAGCTACAATCCTGAATTATATACCCGGTGGATGCAATTTGGTGCTTTTACACCTGTTATGAGGCCACATGGCGAAGGTATTGCATCCGAACCCATATATTATCCCGATAATGAAAAAAATATCATAAGAGAATATATAAAGCTCCGGTATAAATTACTTCCTTATAATTATTCCCTTGCATGGCAAAATTCGGAAACGGGCGTTCCTCTAACATTGCCGGTCAACTACTTTGAACCTGAAAATACAGCCCTTGAGAATATCAATGATGAATATCTCTGGGGTGAAAATATTCTTGTGGCTCCGGTCTTATCAGCAGGACAGCAAAACCGCACAGTCGCATTCCCTTCTGGTAAATGGATTGATTACTGGACAAATCAGATTTATAATGGCAATTCATCTGCTTCCGTCAATGCACCTCTTGACATATTGCCGTTATTCATCAAAGCCGGGAGCTTCATTCCGATGACTACCGACATTGCAAATACCGAAGAATACAACACTGATACTTTGCTCGTTCTATACTATCCCGACATATCCAATTCATATACAGGTTTTACAATGTATGACGATGACGGAAAAACCCCTGAGGCAAACCTGAACGGGCAATATGAAATAATCCGTTTCGATGGTCAGTTTTTACAGCACCAGACAAATATTTTCCTTTCAAAAACAGGAAATGGCTATACAGGTATGCCTGAGACAAGAGAAATGCTCTTTCAAATCCAAAGGTTCAATTCAATGCCTTATAAAATATTTATCGGCAATGATTCTATTCCTGTTACGGCTTCGTTATCTTCGTTTTACAATGACGATACTGCCGGTTTCTGGGACGACCAGGAGCATGTTCTGCATATCCATTTTAAATGGGAAGGCAGCAATGAAACAATTCTTATCGCCCATGATGAATTCTATAATGGAACGGACGAACCCAAGCAAAATACAAATTCCGCTTTTTATCTTCAAAACCCTTATCCAAATCCATTTACCGACGCTCTATCAATCAATTATAATATATTTGAAAAAGGCGATTACAGCATTAATATTTATAATACAACCGGTGAAATAGTCAGAAAATTTCCAATAAATAATATGAAAACGGGAAGCTATTCAATAACATGGGACGGAAAAAATTTTCATGGCACAATATTGCCTTCGGGGCTGTATTTAATTACTTTGAAAGGGAACGGTTGTTGTCAAAAATATAAAGTAATAAAACAATAACAAGATTTAAGATTTTAAATTTTTGACCCCAACCCCTTAATAAGGGGCTATAACAGGGAGGTGTGTTCTAATACTATAGAGTTAAAAAAAAAAAAAAAGCAGTTATAGCCCCTTTTTAAGGGGTTGGGGTTATAAAAATAAATTACCAATAGAAGTTATAGCCCCTTTTTAAAGGGGTTGGGGTTATTACAACACAGTTATAGCCCCTTTTGCGCCACCACTTTAGCTTTAGTGCACGCGGTTAAGGGGTTGAGGTTATAAAAAAGCTGAGTAGAAACTTAAAATTTAATATTTTATGAAAAAAATCAGCATAACATTATTAGTAACATTTTTTATCGTAAATGTTTATACTCAAAACAAGCGAACGATAGATTCCCTGAAACAGGTTATTAAAACCGCAAAACACGATACCTCCCGCATTTCTGCTTATTTAGCATGGGGCGAACAAATATATCTGAACAAACCGGATTCTGCTTTTATTTTATGGCAAAAAGCCCAAACCCTTGCCGAAAACCTCCTCGCCTCCCACCCGCTCACCATTGTTGCCGACATGGCAAAAAAGCAATTAACCGCCGCTCTTAATAACATCGGCTATATTTACCAACAACAGGGCGACATCCCAAGGTCGCTGGAATTCTACAGCAAAGGGCTTAAAATTCAAGAAGAAATTGGCGATAAAAAGGGAATGGCTAGCTCTTTTAACAACATTGGAATAATTTACAACAATCTGGGCGATATTCCCAAGGCTTTGGAATACTACGGTAATGGGCTTAAAATTCAAGAAGAAATTGGCGATAAACAGGGAATGGCTAGCTCTTTTAACAACATTGGATATATTTATAATATGCAAGGCGATATTCCCAAGGCTTTGGAATACTACAGTAAAAGTCTTAAAATACGAGAAGAAATTGGCGATAAAAAGGGAATGGCTAACTCTTTTAACAACATTGGAGTTATTTACGACGACCAGGGCGACATTCCAAAAGCATTGGAATACCACGGTAAAAGTCTTAAACTCAATGAAGAAATTGGCGACAAACAGGGAATGGCTAACTCTTTTAACAACATCGGATATATTTATCAAATGCAGGGCGCTCTTCCCAAGGCATTGGAATACTTAGGTAAAAGTCTTAAAATACGAGAAGAAATTGGCGATAAAAAGGGAATGGCTTACTCTTTTAACAGTATTGGATATATTTACAACGAGCAGGGCGATATTCCCAAAACTTTGGAATACTTAGGTAAAAGTCTTAAAATACGAGAAGAAATTGGCGATAAACAGGGAATGGCTTACTCTTTTAACAACATTGGAGCTATTTATTTTGCTCAAAACAATATGCTTAAAGCCAAAAGTTGCTACGAAAAATCTTATCGCCTAAGCAAAGAATTGGGCTATCCCGAAAATATTGAAAGAGCAGCAAGCGGATTAAAAAAGATTTATGAAAAACAAGGAAATTATCAATTGGCTTATGAATATTACAAAGAAGAAGTACTGATGCACGACAGCATACAAAACCAAGAGAATTATAAAAAAACCATGCACCAGCAGGCAAAATACGAGTATGAGAAACAAAAGGCAGTGGATAGCATTGCTCACACAAAGGCGATGGAAATAAAAAATCTTGAAATAAAGCGGCAGGAGGCAGTAGGCAGCAGGCAGAGAATAGTTATATGGTTTGTTGTTTGCGGTTTATTGTTGGTTGTTGTGTTTTCAGGTTTTCTATTTCGCCTGTTTATGCAAAAGAAAAAAGCAAACCGTAAACTTGCACAGCAAAACATAGAAATCCAGCAAAAGAATGAAGAAATAACTGTGCAGCGGGACGAGATAGAAGCGCAAAGAGATAAATTAAGCGAGCAAAATACGCTGCTTTTTGAACAAAAAAAAGAAATTACCGACAGCATTAATTACGCCAAACGGATACAGCAGGCGATGCTGCCTGATCTTGCAAAATGTTTCATCACGCATATGCGTGATGAA
>JACQWN010000713.1 GCA_016209245.1 Bacteroidia bacterium | reverse complement strand
TTGTACTAAAATCCAAAACAAAAATAAATATTTTTACTAATTTGATATACATTTCGTTGTAAGGCTATAAATTTTAATGGAGAGATTTAATAAATGATACTATTAAACATAATTATCGGATATTATTTATAGGTGGGCACTTAGTATAAATATTAATCGAAGAAATATTTGGAAATATTACATTTATAATTACTTTTGTAGCAAAACTTCATCATTTTAACAAGCAGCTATACATCAGTGTAAAAGTATAAATAAGCAACCTATATTTATATAATGCGTCTTATAATATAAAAATTAATAACTATGAAAATAAATACAACCGTTTTCACATCTGTTTTACTGTCGTTTTGCTTAATTTCAGGCAATATGACGGCACAGAATAACCCGATTGTTCTGAATCAGTGGAAGCCCGGGTTTATACTCAACGAAAATTCCTCTGTGAAGTTTAAGGTCACAAATACAGTATCGTTGATTAACACAATACAGGTGAATTCTTCAAAAGGAACATTTACCAAATTGTTAATTACAGGGCATAATACAAACTACGATTATGGCAAATCCGAGGTTCCGGTGATTAACCGCCTTATTGAAATTCCATACAATGCCGAAATTCAGATTAATATTATCAGCACTGATGAGAAAATCATTGATTTAGCAGATTATGGAATAATGAATAAAATTATACCAGCTCAACCATCAATATCAAAAGGCGTTGATGCTTCAACAGTTGAATTTCAATATGACCAGAATTTTTACAATATTGATGCTTTCACCGGTTATCCTGTAGCCACTGTAAAATATGTAGGAACAATGCGTGGTGTCAGGATAGGGCGTCTGTCTTTGTGTCCGGTAAGCTATAACCCGGTAAAAAATCAAATTAAAGTACTCGAAGAAATGGTTGTAGAAGTTGAATTTATTAATGCTGATTTCGCAAAAACATCCTCAATCAAGCAAAAATTTTATTCACCTTCATTTGACGGCAGCTATAGCAGGTTGATAAATTATCAGGCACCAAATACAAAGGATTATATTTCAAAATATCCGGTTAAATATGTGATTGTTTCCGACCCTATGTTTCAAAGCGCTTTAAAACCGTTTGTCGAATGGAAAAGCAGGAAAGGATTTTATGTTGTCGAGGCATATACCAATAATCCAAGTGTAGGTTCTTCAAAAACTACAATAAAAAATTACCTGGCGAATCTTTATAATTCCGGAACAGTTTCAAATCCTGCACCTACGTATGTGTTATTTGTTGGAGATAAGGAACAGATTCCTGTTTGGGATGGAACTGCGGTAGTTGATTCTCACGTGACGGATTTATATTATTGTGAATATGACGGCGGCGGTGACTGGATTGCAGATGCTTACTACGGCAGATTTTCAGCCAAGACAGTCGCTCAGTTGCAACCACAAATTGATAAAACGCTTGAATGGGAACAATATACAATGCCAGACCCGTTATACCTTAAAAAAGTTGTGCTTGTTGCCGGAGTTGATGATGCAATGGCACCGGTGCAGGGAAACGGGCAGATTAACTATGGCACCGATTATTATTTTAATACCGCCCATACTCTTACGACTTATGTTTATCTGTATGGTTCAGGTTCGCCGGTAACTTCAGACGATCCAATTGCAGCAGCCCAGATTATCGGACATGTAAGCAATGGTGTGTCATTTGCCAATTATACTGCTCATTGCGATGAAACTGGATGGGCAGATCCGCATTTCAACACAGGTGCAGATTTGAACAGTCTTGCCAATAATCATAAATTCGCTTTTATGATGGGTAATTGTTGCCTTTCGAATAAATTTGATGTTGACGAATGTTTTGGTGAAGCTTTATTACGGACTGCGAATAAAGGTGCTGTCGGATATATCGGCGCTACAAATCTGACATATTGGGATGAAGATTATTATTTTGCCGTAGGTGCGGAAGCTATCAGCGCTGACCCGGTGCGTGACTCTGCAAAAGTTGGATTATATGACGGTGTTTTTCATGAAAGCGGCGAATCGGAAGATAATTGGTTTGTTACAGCTGACCAGATGATTCACGCAGGCAACCTTGCAGTAACACAATCGGGAAGCGCCGATGAACGACGTTACTGGGAGATTTATCATCTGATGGGAGATCCTTCTCTGATGCCTTATATCGGAGTACCACCGGCTCTTACCGCCACATATCAGAACCCGATTGACGTAACTACAACAAGTCTGAATGTTACTACAGAACCAAAAGCTTATGTTGCTATTTCATATAACAATGTGCTTTACGATGCGGAACTGGCTGATGATGGTGGAGTCGCTCATCTTACTTTTACACCGATACCTATTCCGACTTATGCTGTTATTGTTGCTACAAAACAATTCCGCGCTCCTTATATAGGAACTGTTCAGGTTCTTGATGCAGGACCAATTTTTGCAGAATTTAAAGGCGCTCCATCAGTTATCGGTGCAGAAAATTCTGTTTCTTTTACCGACCTTTCATCGAGTGTCGCTCCTATAACTTCATGGCAGTGGACATTTACGGGTGGTACGCCCGCATCGTCAACACAACAAAATCCTGTTATTACATATAATACTCCCGGAACATATAATGTTTCACTGACAGTATCCGACGGTACTGAAAATGATAATGAAACTAAAACAGGTTATATTACAGTTCTTGATACTACTACACTGAATGCGTTGTTTTCAGCAAATTCTACCGTTATTTTTACCGGTGATTCAATCTGTTTTTCCAACGAATCGTATGGTAATCCCCAAACCTGGACATGGAGCTTTGAAGGCGGAACTCCGGCTACTTCAAACCAACAAAATCCTTGTATAAATTATTTAACTGAAGGCACATATAATGTACAGCTAACAATCTGTAAAGATACAATATGCGACTCTTTACTAATTGATGACTATATAAGCGTGATGCCTGAAGGCAGTATCCCCCCTCAAGCCGATTTCTATGCTCTTCAAACAACAATACAGGTCGGAAACACTACCCAGTTTTATGATTTGTCATACGGCGCTCCTCAATCATGGCACTGGATATTTGAAGGCGCAACACCTTCCTTCGGTTTCACACAAAATGCCACCGCTTTATACAATACATTAGGAGATTATGATGTTACGCTTATTGTTTGGAACCCTCTTGGATATGACACTCTTATTAAACATGATTATATCCATGTAGTTGATACAAATGCAACTCTGGCTCAGCCGATAGTTGAATTTACAGCTTCGCAGCGGCTTATATTCTCAGGCACACCTATTTATTTTACCGATTTATCTGAAAATACTCCTACTTCATGGTATTGGACATTCGAAGTAGGCAGTGGCGTTGGTGATATAGTTTATTCCACCGACCAGAATCCTGCGAATATTACTTATAATACCCCGGGACTATTTGATGTAAAACTTGTAGCTTCAAATTCTCATGGCTCCGATTCTTTAACTAAAACACAATACATTGTTGTAGCGGATACTGTCTGGCCTGACCCGCGTGGCTATTGCGATACTATTACAAATTTTATTGGACCTATTTCTTCATTCTATCACCTTCAATATACTACATGGGGATATTTTCCCGGTCATAATAGCGATTTGATGAAATGT
>JACQWN010000712.1 GCA_016209245.1 Bacteroidia bacterium | reverse complement strand
GGAATGCCGTTTTCGCCGGGGGTAATAATTGTAAGAGAATCGGGGTTTATATAAAAGACAGGATGAGACGCACGGCTGTGCGTCTGTACATCGGGGTGAGATGCAGCATCATCTTTATCCAGCTGTTGTGTACAGGCGGCGAAAAGCAATACAAGGATAAAAAACATTATGGAGCTTGTTGAGTACATAGAATTATATTTATAGCAGATTCCTCGCTTCGCTCGAAATGACAAGGCTCTTAGGCAGGGACTTGGGAGAGTTGGTGTTCCGATTTCATCGGAACACCAACTCTCCCTCCCGACAGTCAATGCTGTCATTCCGAACGAAGTGAGGAATCTCTTTACGTTTTAATGTTTGATGCAAAGATAGAAATTAATTCGCACATTGGTGAAATATTATTAGAAACCTGGGTTTATCTTAATATTGTTACCGAACCGCTTAACGGGAATGGTATTTGTTCATCTTTATACATCTGGGGCAGGTTTTACAAACAGTATGAATGGCAGCATCTGACATCCTGTTCTGCCCGGATTATTTTGCCCGTAGGGCATCAGGTCTTGTAAAAAAGACATATCCATAATAACGAATTTACCCCGTAGGGGTTATACATTTCGGCATGAATAATATATTTATTAACCCCGTGAACGGTTACAAAAATTTTTTTACTGCCTGTATATAAATCAACGAATTTTATATAAATTTGCAACCACCTAACGTGGACAAGCCACAAACAAAAAAAGTAATATTGCCACAGATTACACAAATTTTATAAATTCATTTTTTCTTTAATCTGTGCAATCTGTGGCATTTTTCTTTAATATTTTGCCAAAAAGTGTCAAGATATTTTTGATAAGGTACTAACTAGTGTTTGTCCATAATGTCGCATATAAACTCATCGGATGTCTTTTTTATTTTACAGCATAAATCTGCTCTATAGCAAGTCATCCGATGAGTAATACCTCGTGGACGCAACGACGACATTACAGACAAACTCTAAATAGGGCGAAAGAGACTTTAGCAGAAAATGAGTGAGACTATTCTAAAAGCATTGATGCGGCTTTTTGCTATTATTGCAGATGTTGATAAAGGCGATATCAGCACCGGTTCTCATTCTTATGTAGAAACTTATCTGAGAAAATTTCTGAACGAGGAATCAGTAGGACAATATCTCGATATTTTCAACCATTACCTGAAAGTTCATCATAAAGAACAGAGCCAGGACGACCCTTCAAAATCAATTAAGCACACAGCGTCAGATTCAGTAAAAGTGCTTACACTGTGCCACCAGATAAATGAAGAATTACGGCAAAATCAAAAAGTATTGGTTTTAATACAATTGCTTGAATTCGTTGCCCATAATATAGAAATTACAAAAGATGAAATGGAATTTATTGAAACTGTTGCCTCAGCTTTCAATATTAGCAGGAATGAATATGAAAATTGCCGTGCATTTATTCTTGATTCATATAAAGATATTCCTGAGAAAGAAAACGTACTGATAATTAATAGCAAAGAGAAAGTTCCCGATGAGGGTAATAAACATTTTTATGTTGCCAATCTGAGCGGTATAATTATCTTTTTATTTATTAAAAGTACCAATACTTTCATTTTCAAATACTTTGGCGATGATAATCTTTCGCTAAACGGACATGATATTATAGTGCGAAGGGCATACACATTTGATACGGGGGCATCCATTCGTAGTTCCAGAATGAATACTATTTATTACAGCGATATAACTAATCAATTTTTACAAATTAAATTTAAAACCAATCTGGTGCTTACAGCCGAAAATGTGAGCTTCCAGTTTAAAAACAGTGAAAACGGGATTATTAACTTCAATTTCTCTGAAGAAACAGGCGAGCTTATCGGAGTTATGGGCGGTAGTGGTGTTGGTAAGTCCACTTTATTACATATTCTTATAGGTAATATAATTCCCGATAGCGGAAAAATTACAATTAACGGATATGATCTAAATAAAGACAGAGAAAAGCTCGAAGGAATAATAGGGTTCATTCCACAGGACGATTTACTAATCGAAGAGTTAACTGTATTTCAAAATCTCTATTATAATACAAAATTATGCTTCGATAATTTGACGAATGATGAAATTCGCAGCAAGGTAGAAAAGGTGTTAAAAGAGCTTGATTTATATGAAATCAGGAATCTTAAGGTCGGAGATGTATTAAATAAATTTATAAGCGGGGGGCAACGGAAAAGATTAAATATCGCCCTGGAGCTAATCAGGGAACCATCAATTCTTTTTGTTGATGAACCTACATCGGGGCTATCATCCAAAGATTCATTCTTAGTGATGGATTTGCTAAAAGAATTGACTTTGCGAGGTAAGCTGATTATTGCAAATATACATCAACCGTCATCAGATATATATAAAATGTTCGACAAGCTGATTATTCTTGACAAGGGGGGCTATTCAATATTTTACGGCAATCCGATTGATGCTGTAGTACATTTCAAAACAATAAGCCATCATATTAATGCGCTGGAGAGCGAATGTCTGAAATGTGGAAATGTTAATCCTGAACAGATTTTTGAAATTGTTGAAGCAAAAGTTGTCAATGAGTATGGAAAATTAACTAGCGAACGAAAAATTTCTCCTAAAACATGGTATGAATGCTGTCATAAACATGTTATTAAAAAAATCAAGCCAAAAAAATATACGCCGGAGCTGCCGGAAAATCAATTCAAGGTCCCTGGAAAATTTAAGCAATTCAAAGTATTTATAACCCGTGATATTCTTTCAAAGTTGTCAAATACTCAATATATGCTGATAAATTTTCTGGAAGCGCCG